>NZ_JBALNX010000027.1:0-66668 GCF_036962035.1 Bacillus sp. JJ1773 | reverse complement strand
TACGGGCTGTTGATCCCCTACTAGGAAATTTTTGTTTTACTCAATTTTTTGTAGTGGGGGTCTTACAGCCCGTTAATCTGCGATAATGTTGGAAGCTGGCCTTTTCGGTCGGCTCCAAGTACATATGATTCCATATTAAAGGAAGTGAACCTTAATGAGCTTTTTCAAAAAGTTAAAAGAGAAAATAACAAAACAAACAGATAGTGTTACAGAAAAGTTTAAAGATGGATTGGCAAAAACGAGAGACAATTTTTCAAATAAAGTAAACGATCTTGTTTCTCGATATCGAAAAATTGATGAGGATTTCTTTGAGGAGTTAGAGGAAATCCTCATTCAAGCGGATGTTGGCTTTGATACCGTAATGAAGCTTGTGGAAGAGTTAAAATCAGAAGTGAAAAGGAAAAACATTCAAGATCCAAAAGAAGTTCAAAGTGTGATTTCTGAGAAACTAGTTGAAATATATGAGGCCGGCGGAAAGTCTTCATCCGAGCTTAATATCCAATCCGATTCGCTAACCGTTATCCTTTTTGTTGGGGTTAATGGAGTTGGGAAAACAACAACTATTGGTAAGCTAGCACATAAATTCAAAACTGAAGGTAATAAGGTGATATTAGCAGCAGGAGATACCTTCAGAGCGGGAGCGATTGAACAGCTTGAGGTTTGGGGAGAAAGAGTCGGTGTTGAAGTCATTAAGCAGGCTGAAGGTTCAGATCCCGCCGCTGTTATGTTTGATGCGATTCAAGCAGCAAAATCCCGAAATGCGGATATATTAATTTGTGATACAGCAGGTAGGCTTCAAAATAAAGTCAACCTGATGAAAGAGCTTGAAAAGGTTAAGCGGGTGATTGAACGCGAGGTTCCTGGTGCACCGCATGAGGTTCTTCTAGTCCTTGATGCTACTACTGGCCAAAATGCAATGATTCAAGCAAAAACCTTTAAGGAAGCAACAAATGTTAGCGGAATTGTTCTTACTAAGCTTGATGGAACAGCAAAAGGCGGAATCGTACTTGCTATTAGAAATGAACTCGATATCCCTGTTAAATTTGTTGGTCTCGGAGAAAAAATGGATGACCTCCAGGAATTTAATGCAGAGCAATATGTGTATGGGCTTTTTGCGGAGTTAGTGGAACAAGAAGCTGATTAATTGAAAATAAACGTAAAAACAGCCGAACATTGTATCGGCTGTTTTTTTTTATATTTCTGCGCTGCAATCATTATATTTAGCTATTTTAATAAAGAATGAAAACTTCCACCGTTATTTTTCGTCTATTAATATGGACATTAATTGCTGGGGGAGATTTAGATGCACAAAGGAATTAAATTAGCCATTGGATTTATAGTAAGCTTTTTCTTGACGATTGGCTCTTTTCTGCCAACTGTTCAAGCAGATGCTGAAAATATAACGATTACTATAGATGAAGGCTTAAACGGGAAGGTAAAAATGGGAAAAGGCTTTCCGCTATCTATTAAACTTGAAAACAAAGGTGAGGAATTTATTGGAGACTTACTGATTAATTTTAATCCTTCATGGAACACAGGAGGCGTTCTTTCCATTCATGTAGATTTGCCTGCAAATAGCACGAAAACATATGAAGCCTCCCTGCCGGGTTTAACGGATGATCACTCTTCCTATCAAAATCTTCCTGCCATTCAACTGTACAAAGGAGAATGGCAAAAGGGAAAAACGATTAAATTTAATGGGGACGAAAAGATAAAACCAAAATATATAGATATGAATGAAAATGTAATCGGTGTGTTAAGTGAGAACTATGACAGGTTAAAGGAATTAAGAATTCTTCCTTTTACACAAACACAGATGATTGAGCTCAATAAGGAACAAATGCCTATGCAGTCATTAGGACTTGAGATGCTTGATTTCTTGCTCATTGATGAATATCCTCTGACACAATTGGACATAGAGCAGCAAACGGCCATTAAGGAATGGATTGAAGGGGGAGGTATTCTAATTGCAGGCGCTTCTCCTAATGGAAGTCAATCTTATGGTGATATATATTCCTTGCTTCCGATGAAAATGGACAATGAAGTGAAGATTTCTACTAATTTCCTAAAGCTTGTCGATCATGAAAAAAATCCAAACTTTAAAGAGTTGAATGTTTTTACTGGATCAGTAGAAAAAACAGCCGACATTATTGATCAGAGTGATTCAATTCCAATAACTGCCAAAACTAAAGTTGGAGATGGCACTATTTTACAGACAGGTTTTTCTCTTGGTGATGAACCTTTATCCTCATGGAAGGGTTACAGTACTTGGTTTGCAAAGTTCTTGAATGAAGCTGAAAAAACGAATATGTTTTCAGGCAGATATGGCCTAGATTTTTATGGCTCACTATATTGGGAATTTGTAGAGGCAAATGAGTTTTTCCCTGCCAGCCATTTTTCAATCGTTCAGCTTATTGCTTTATTAGGTGGATATATCATCGTCATTGTGCCCCTATTATATTTTGTTTTGCGGAAAATGGATAAAAGGGAGCATTCATGGTGGATTATTCCTTCAATAGCTTTATTTATGGCTGCTATTGTGTTTGGAATAGGCGCAAAAGACCGGATAGCGAAGCCGCAACTCAATCAAATGGGCGTTTACAGAGTATCGGATAAACAATTAACAGGATTACAAGCAGCAACACTATTATCGAATAAAAGCGGGGAATATACCCTTTCAATTCCAAAAGATTTTAAAGCTGTTACAAGTACACAGAATATGAATGGCTATGATGCTGCGAGGATTGCGGTGTTTGAGGAAAAACGCAAAACTACTGATATCGTCTTCCCGGAAGTAGGCTACTGGTCATCTAAAACTCTGTATGGAAAAGCAAGCAAGAAAACAGAGGGCAGCTTTACTACAGATCTGAAACTTAAAAATAGTCAGTTGACAGGGACGATTCACAACGGTTTTGACTATGATTTCGAGGAAATTTTTATTTGGTCAGGAAATGAAAAGATTGGCTTAGGTGCATTGAAGAAGGGTAAGTCATTACAGGTTGATAAACAAATGAAACAGGCGCTTCTAACAAAGCCTGCTGGTGCTGGAGGCCCTAACTATTCCTATCAAAATACAGATATCAATAAAATGAGAAGAGAAAGATTACAATATGTTGCCTCGAACTTTATTTTAATAAATGGAACTGAAAATGAACCGATTATTGGCGGATTTACGAAAGATGCTATTCTAGATGTTAATATGGTGGGCAAAAAAGAAAAACAGGATAATACAAATCTTATTGTACAATCGTTTCATGCTGAACATGAGTTCTCGGGAGCAGTCACGATTAAAAACGAGATGCTAAGTTCCCATGTTAATGTACTTAAAGGACATATTTTTGAAAGAATGATCAATGGATCTAATCGGGAAATGGCTATGGATGATGGAGAGTATGAGTATATTGTTCAGCTGCCAAAACAATTAGTAGATAGAGGCATAAAGTTAAATGAAATGGCTATAAAAACGAATAGTCAACTGATTCAGTATTCCGTATTCAATTTTGACACTGGAGAATGGCTACCAATTGAAGCGGATAAACGAAGCCTCACTCTTACTGATGAAAACAATCTTCAGCAATTTATTTCAAAGGAAGGCGAAATAAAGTTATTGCTCATAAAAAATGCAAAAGGTGATCCACATGTTCAATTACCGGCGATCACTATTAAAGGGGATGTGACACCGTGATTGAAATTATCGACCTAACAAAACGATACGGAAATTTTACAGCGCTTAATTCACTTAATCTGCAAATTGATAAAGGCTCTGTTTTCGGATTTGTCGGGCAGAATGGCGCTGGAAAGTCAACAACCTTTTCGATTTTAGCTACTTTGCTTGCCCCGAGTTCAGGGACAGCTTATATAAACGGGTATAACGTTCAAAAAGAACCGAAGATGGTTAGAAGACAGCTAGGGTATATGCCAGATTTCTTTGGTGTTTATGATCAGCTCAAGACAATAGAATATTTACATTTCTATGGTGCAAGCTATGGGATTCCTTTGCAAGAAAGAGAAAAGCTTATTCCTCAATTGCTGGATCTTGTCAATTTATCTCATAAGCAGGACTCCTATGTTGACGTACTGTCCAGAGGGATGAAGCAGCGTTTATGTTTGGCCAGAAGCTTAATCCATGACCCTGAAGTGTTGATCCTAGATGAACCTGCCTCTGGACTGGATCCAAGAGCACGTGTAGAAATGCGAGAAATATTAAAGGAATTAAAGAGTATGGGAAAAACAATATTAATTTCTTCACATATTCTGCCAGAGCTTGCTGAAATGTGCGATACGATTGGAATTATTGATCAAGGTCAGCTTGTTGCTGAAGGATCAGTTTCGGACATTCAAGCGAAGTTAAAAGGAGAGAAACTGATTATTGTTAAGACATATCAGGATCTCGATAAAGCGGCAGCCTTTTTTGAAGATGATCCAAATGTGACAAAATTAAATAAAGGAGAGGAGGAAAACTCCCTGCAATTTATATACAAAGGCTCAGCCCTTGAGCAAACGGAATTACTGAAAAAGGCTATCATAAACAACATAGCAATAACAAGCTTTTCGGAAATTGAGACGAACCTAGAAGATGTATTTATGGAAATTACTAAGGGAGTAGAACTGTCATGAAAAATTTTGTTATCAACCCTGTTCTGAATAAGGAATTTAAGCTTCGTTTCCGATCTTTTAAAAGCTTTCTTGGCATTCTCTTCTATTTGCTGGCACTTGGATTAATCATTGTCGGATTTGTGTTTATTGAGTCATTATCGAACTCACATGGGTTTTTCAAGCCAGACCAAAGCAGGACGATATTCATCATGCTCTCTTTTCTTCAGCTCGCTTTAGTCCTGTTTATTACACCTGGACTAACAGCAGGTGTTATTAGCAGTGAGCGTGAGAGACAGACATTGAATATAATGCTGACAACGACACAAAGCTCGGCCAGCATTATCCTTAGTAAACTCATATCGTCCATTTCTTATTTACTTTTATTAATTATTGCGGGACTTCCGCTTTACAGCTTCGTTTTTCTGTTCGGAGGAATTTCCCCTGGACAGGTGTTCATTACGATTTCCTTTTATATTTTCACGATGATTGCTTTTGGCAGTGTAGGTGTACTATTATCAACACTTATTAGGAAAACGATTGTTTCGATGGTGACCGCTTATGGTGTTACATTATTTTTAGCAGGCGGAACTGCATTTTTGGCGCTTGTATTTATGCAATTCGCTAATCGCTATGGATACACTGGAACACCGTCGACAAGCCCATTAGCTTATTTTGCGGCGATGCTAAATCCGCCCATCATTCTGCTAAGTACTTTTGAGCCTGAAATTTCAAGGGAAATTACGAATACAACAGGGATTAAATTCCCTTTATGGATCTCTTATTTACTATCGTATACAGTCATCATTATCGGTGCTGTTTTCATTAGTATTAAAAAACTGCGTCCTAATATGAAAAAGGGATGAACAGATAAGGAATGAAACCAATGGAGGATCGCAAGCAATTTGAAAAACTGTTGAGGCCCATACAGAAACAGCTGCTCGTTCAGTTAATCATAAAGGAGGTTCAGCTTCTGCTTGTATTTGCAGGAGCTCTGTCCCTTTTTCTGCTAGTGCTGGCAAGATTTATTGTTATTCCTTTTGTTAACTATTATTTCCTTTCTATTATGCTTACACTTTTTATCATTTTTATCATTCGTATTTGGAGAAAACGTCCAAAAAAATACGAAGCCGCCATCATTTATAACCATTTTGTACAAGATGATCGGGTTTTGACAGCATACAGCTTCTTAAAAACGGAAGGAGTCATTGCTGCCCTTCAGTTATCTGATGCTGTTAAGCACATGAAGAACACAAGTGAAATGGTTTATAAGAGAAAAAAACATTTTTTTTATCCTAAATGGCTGTTTTTAAGTCTCGCATTCACAGCAGCAGCTATATTTCTATTTGTTTCTCCGAATGAAAACATTAATCTGGCAAAGCAGAAGGAGAAGGAAATCAAGCTTGTAGCAGAGGCTGAAAAAAAACTAAAGGAAGAAATCAAAAAGGAAAAAGATCCAGAAGTGAAAAAAGCTCTACAGGAAGCAGCAGATAAAATGGCAGAAAAGAAATCTGCAGAGGAAGCATTAAAAGAGCTAGCTAAACAGAAAAAGGAATTAGAATTAAAGTCTCTGAAAGAAAAAGAAAAACAAATGGCACTTGAAAACTGGAAGAATGAATTAAAAAATAATGGATTGTCGGATTTAGAAAAGCTCCTAAATGAAAAAAACTTAAAAGCCATTGAAAAGGAATTGGCTAAGTTAAATGAAAAATGGAATGGCCTTACAGAAGAACAGAAGATGGCCTTTAATCAATTAGCCGAAAATGATCGCCAGCTCACTGAAGAGGAACTTGCTAAATTAATGGAACAGATTGAAAGTGCACTTAATTCTGAGGAATTTCTAGCCCAGCTAGCCGCTGCACAGCAGGCTTTGCAAAAAACAGGATTAGCGATGCAAAATCAAATGGCTTCAAATGGGATTCCTCCCGGTAAGCTTGCCTTCGCCCCTTCAGGTCAACCTAGTACTGGAGCTAATCCTTCAGGAAGTCAGCCAAGTGGACAAAGTAGCAATGGACAGCAGCCTGGCCAAAACCCTCAAGGACCGTCTGGCGGAAACAGTTCAGGGAGTGGACAGGGTAACGGAGCAGGAAGCGGTTCAGGAAATGGCAGCGGTTCTGGTTCAGGAAATGGCAGCGGTTCTGGCGGTTTGGGAGCTGGCAAAGGGCAAGGCTCTCGTGAGTTGCTTACAATCCCTGATCATTTAGACGGTCAGACAAATATCGAAACAGATAAAGGCGGTCTTGGAGAAGGGAGCCCGGTCGAGCAAACAGAAGGTTCTGGACCAGTCCTAAAAGGGTCTATCAAACCTTATGACGAGGTATTTAAAACATATGAACATGCATACCGGCAAAGTACGGACCGGTACAAACTGCCAGCCGATTTAGAGGAAATCGTTAAAAATTACTTTACAAATATAGATCCGAACAAGGAGTGACAAAAATGACTTCAACAACAGAAAAGGAACAGCAATTTACCTTTGCTGCCGAAACAATCTCAAAGGTCAAAGATGAAATCCAATCATTTATTGTCGGCCAAAATGAGGTAATAGATCAAGTACTATGGAGCATATTAGCTGGTGGCCATGTGCTATTAGAAGGGCTTCCTGGATTAGGAAAAACAATGCTGATCAAAACGATATCTGAATGCATGGATCTGCAATTTTCCCGTATTCAATTTACACCAGATATTATGCCATCCGATATTACAGGAACGATGCTTCTTCAGCCAGATGAAGCAGGAAGACAAAATTTTGTTTTTCATAAAGGACCATTATTTGCAAATATAGTTTTGGCTGATGAAATTAACAGAGCCACCCCAAAAACACAAAGTGCCCTGCTGGAAGCGATGGGGGAAAAAACCGTTACCATTATGGGTGAAACAAAACGTATGGAAAACCCGTTTTTCGTATTGGCAACGCAAAATCCAATTGATATGGAAGGGACTTACCCTTTGCCGGAGGCTCAAACTGATCGTTTTATTTGTAAAGTGCAAGTTCATTATCCGTCTAAAGAGGAGCTTAAAGAAATTATTTTACGAACGACAGGAACGGAAACTGTCCAATTTAAAAAAATGGCTAAAGTACAGGACGTCATAGTACTTCAGCAGCTGACTAAAGAGGTATTAGTTTCAGAAGACATTATTGATTATGCTGTAAATATAATTTCAGCTACACACTCCGATTCCGAGGAAGCACCAGAATTAGTAAAGCAATTCGTTCAGTATGGAAGCGGGCCGGGTGGTCTTCAAAGCTTAATTAGCCTAGCTAAAGCAAGAGCCATTTCCTTAGGAAGATATCATGTTTCTATTGGTGATATTAAGCATGTGGCTAAGCCAGTATTAAGACATCGCCTCATTTTAAACTTCGAAGGGGAGGCAAATGGCATGACGGCTGATGAGATTATCGAACATATACTAGATAATCTTGGACAGGGAGCAAGAGGATAATGAACAATCAGCATGCGCTCATTAGTAAATTACAGAAAAAGAGATTAATGGTTAAGACGAAAAAGCGAGGCTTCCATAAAGGCTCAAGACAATCTAGCAAGTTTGGGTCTTCTTTAGAATTCTCGGATTTTAGGGCATATCAGCCTGGTGACGATGTTCGTCAAATTGATTGGAATGTCTACGGAAGAACACAAAAGCATTATATTAAAAGGTATCTAGACGAACAGGAACTGTCTATTGCTATTTATCTTGATGCAACCTCCTCGATGAGAAAAATAAATAAAAAATGGGAACTAGCTAAGTATTTAGGAGCAGCACTAAGTTTTATTGTGTTAAATAGTGAAGACAGACTGTTTTTTACTCCTGTTTCATCAAAAGGCATCCATCCTGTTAAGAGGAAAGGGGCCGTCTATAGCAGGCGAACGTTTTTAGAAATTCTCCAGCTGGATGAAGCCGAAAGGACCGGAGAGTTTATCAAGAACTTGAATAAATCAATTGTAAAAACGCAGCAGCTTTCAATTATTATAACGGACGGTCTAGAGCCTTTAAACGAAATAGAAAATTTGCTGAAAAAACTATCAGCCTATAAGCAAGAAGTCTGGTTTATACAAGTACTTAGTAGTGAAGAAATTTCTCCTCGATTTTCAGGAGATATGAAATTAATTGATGCTGAAACAGATTCAATTGTGAATGTCAGCATGAGTCCGTCCATCATAGTAGAATACGAAAAGCGAATCCAAGAGCATAATCGAAATTTAGAAGCTTTATGCCGGAAATTTGGCGGACAGTATGTACTCGCAAGTGATAACCGGGATATACAATCCATATTATTTCATGATTTTTCCGGGAAAGGGTTAATCAACTGAGGTGAAGCTATGCAATTTTTAAATCCGTGGTTTTTTCTATTAAGTGTTTTTATAGCTGCCGTCATATTATTTTATTTTTTCCGGAAGCAATATGTGGAGAAATCTGTTTCCTCTAACTTTCTTTGGGAACAAGTTTTAAATGAGTGGCAAGCATCTCCTTGGCTTAAGAAGCTTCAGCAGAACTTATTATTTTGGCTTCAGCTGTTAGCCCTTCTACTGTTAATGTTTTCACTTGTCCGGCCGTTTTGGTTTGAGAACGTTATAAAGGGGGATCATGTCATCATGATTATTGATTCTTCAGCCTCTATGTCAGCTAAATTTGAAAAAAGCAGCCGCTTTGATATAGCAAAGCAGAAAATGCTTAATTTAGTAGAAAAGCTTGAAGGGCAGGAGGTCACGTTGATAAAAGCGGGGAAAAAGCCGGAAATTCTTTTAAGCCATGAAAGGAATGCTGCTGTAATAAAAAAGCTAGTCAATAGCTTGCAATTGACCTATGAGCATGAGCAGATGGATAAAGCAATGAACCTAGCAGCCTCGCTTTCTACTGAAAAGGATACGTCCATCCATATTTTTTCAGACGGAGTTACGAAGTCAAATGTTGAAGAGGCTATGAAGGATCAATTTGTTGAGGTTCATAATATCGGGGAGGATGTCAACAATGCTTCACTTGTTTCATTTGGGGTTGCACCTGTTGATGGACAAATTACTGGTGTTGCTTTAATTGAAAATCAAACAAATGAAAAGACGGAAATTGATTTTATAGTGAAAAGTGAAGGAGATGAGCTTTTCGGACAAAAGTTTACTATCGAAGGGGAGCAGCAATATGTCGTGCAGATTCCTTCCCTGCCTGAGAAGCCATATTACGAAGCAATGATCTTAACTAAAGATGGATATGAAGCCGATAATTTCTCAACCTCAATTTATACAGAAAGTAATCCAAAGGTATATACAGTAGGAGAGGTAAACCCATTTGCAATAAAAGGTTTTCAAACAATCGGAGCGGAGCTGCTGCAAACAAGTACAGGAAATGCTGACCATGTCCAAGGAATCCTCTTGTCGGAAGGCACCGAGTTGCCAAAACAACTCGAACAGCCAATAATTTTTTTCAATACAAACAATGACAAAATAAAGCTGTCTGAACCGTTGGCAGCGAAAGATGATCGGCTGCTTCAATATGTTGATTATGGAAAAATATATATTGATGCAGCATCGAAGGAATTACAGGGTGATTGGGAAACGATTTTAAGAAGCGGCAATCTGCCATTAATCCAAGGGGGACAAGTAAATGGCTACCCCATCATCATCGTAAACTTTTCATTATCGGATTCTGATTGGCCACTTCAGCCAAGCTTTCCAATTTTTCTATATAACGCATACGAGTGGCTTTCGAAGCAGACAGACTTTCTAGGTTACTTTGGACCAGGTGAGGAAAAATGGTTGAACATTAGTCAAGGAAATCACAGCATCGAAATTTTCAATAACGAAGATAAGAATTTATTTTCTTTAGATTTAACGAAGGAAAGCTTTAAAGCACCTATTGAGCCAGGCACCTATCAGGCTGTTTCAGGAAATAAAATATTCTATTTTTCAGTCCTGCTTGACGATCAGGAGAAACATCCAAAGACGGAGCCAGCTTTTCATTTCAATGAGCAGCAAGCTCAAGAGAATGGGAAAAGGGAAAACCCGAATGATAAACTTTGGTTTTGGCTTGCCTTGATAGCTTTATGTTTTATTGCTTTAGAATGGGAGGTATTCAGGCGTGGGCATAGAGTTTAATTATCCCATTCTATTTTTGCTGCTAATTCCAGCGGTATTGGCAGTCTATCTATACCTTAAGCATAAAAATCAAATTCATTCCAAGGAATCCTATTGGATAGCAAGTATTAGACTGACTATATTTGCTCTATTAATTTTTGCCTTAACGGTCCCGCAAATATTACTTCCAGCAAAGGGCGAAACGGTTGTTTTTCTAGCTGACCGTTCTGCAAGTGTCAGCCAATCTGACCACCATCTTCTTGAATGGATTGAAAAGAGTGTCATGGATAAGCAACAGGATGATTCTTTCGCTGTAGTCACTTTTGGTGAAAATGTTTCACTGGAACAAAATACTGGAATCAGAAAGAATCCGGTTCAGCAATTTAATAGCGAGATTGATGATGGAGAAACAAATATAGAAGCTGGAATACAGTTTGCAGCATCATTAATTCCTCCTAATTCCAGCGGCAGAATCGTGCTGCTATCGGATGGAAATGAGACGGTAGGGAACAGTGGGGAGGCGGCTAATCTTCTTAAAAATCGCAATATTGAACTTGATTATGTTCTGTTAAAAAATCATGTCGGGGAAGATATGTCATTATCTGAGATAAATGTTCCTCCTTCACTGTATAAAGGTGAGGAGGCACTAGTTTCCTTTATCATTGATAGCAACGCTGATAAAAATGCTGTCATTCGGCTCTCAGTAAATAATCAAGAAATTCTCAAAGAGATCGTTCATGTGAAGGAAGGAAAGAATGTCTATACTTTTACTCACAAAGCGGATACATCGGGACTTACAGTATATAAGGGTGAGATTGCTGCCGAAAACGATACTTTTATAGAAAATAATATCATGCATTCTGTTGCAAACGTTAAAGGGACACCTAAAATATTAATTGTTCAAGGAAAAGATGGCGGCAATTTAGAAGCTATTTTAAGTAATTCTGGAGTAGAGGCTGAAACTATTTCGCCGGAAAAACTTCCGACTTCACTATCAAGCTATCTTCAGTACCAAGCTATTATTTTCAATAACGTACCAGCAACCGTCATCACAGAGAGCCAGATGAATATGATTGAGAAAGCAGTAAAGGAATTTGGTACTGGCTTTGTGATGGCAGGAGGGGAGGAAAGCTTTGGTCTAGGAGGGTACTTTAAAACACCTATCGAAAAGCTTTTGCCTGTAGATATGGATCTTAAAGGGAAACAAGAGATGCCTTCTCTCGGTCTGATGATTGTAATGGATCGGTCTGGAAGTATGGCAGGATCAAAGCTTGAACTCGCAAAGGAAGCAGCGGCAAGATCTGTAGAATTATTGCGGGAAGAGGATACCCTTGGCTTTATTGCTTTTGATGACCGTCCTTGGGTAATTGTTGAAACAAAGCCCTTAAAAGATAAGAAAAAAGCGGCCGATCAAATTCGATCTGTTACACCAGGCGGCGGAACTGAAATTTATTCTTCTTTGGAGCTCGCTTTTCAGGAGCTAGAGGATCTGAAGCTGCAGCGAAAGCATATTATCCTGCTGACGGATGGTCAAGCGCCCGGCGGTGATTATGAGGGATTAATTGAAAGGGGAAAGGAAAAAAATATTACCCTGTCAACAGTAGCGTTAGGAAGCGATGCTGATCGAGGTCTCCTAGAGGATTTAGCCAATATGGGATCTGGCCGTTTCTATGATGTGACAGATTCTTCGGTGATCCCAAGCATTCTCTCTCGTGAAACTGTCATGGCAACTAGAACATATATTGAGGACAATCCTTTTTTTCCTAGTATCCAGCCCTTTCCTGACTGGTCAAAATTATTTCAGGATGGGGTTCCGAAGATGAACGCATACATTGCCACAACACCAAAGGGCCGAGCACAGGTGCCTATTTTAAGTGAAAAAGAAGATCCGATCGTTGCAGAATGGCAATATGGTATGGGGCATACGATTGCCTTTACATCTGATTTTTCAGGAAAATGGTCAGGTGACTGGGCTCGCTGGGAAAATTGGCCGCTATTTATTAATCAGCTTGTGACAAAGACTCTTCCTCAGTATGAAAGCGAGCCATACCGAATTCAATTTTCTAAGGAAGATGGCAATCCGATTTTAACATTAGAATCAGCAACAAACCAGACTTTGCCAATTGAAGCTTCTCTCGTTTCAGAGAGCGGGGAAGTCCTTAATACGAATACGAAGCTTGTGGCTCCAGGAAAATACGAGCTTTCTATGCCAAATTCGTCAGGTATGTTTTTTCTAAGTGTAAAGCAAACAAATCAAGACGGATCGATTCATACTTATCAAACTGGATTCACTGTTCCATATTCAGATGAGTATTTAATCAATGGTCCGAATGAAGCCCTTCTTACGGAATTAGCTAAAAAGACCGGGGGAAAAGCTTTAGTGACCGAAAAGGAAACCTTTAGGCCCTTATTGTCCAAAAAATATGAGAAGCAGCCAATAAGTCAATGGTTAATTCTAGCTGCCTTTTTGCTATTTTTTATCGAAATCGCAATCAGACGATTTGGGTTAATTACTATATTCAGTCACAATAGAAAAACGAAATTGGAAAAACGGGAAAGCAGTTTGGATAGGAAAGAAAAAATAAAACAGGCATTTCCTATTAAGGAGGAGCCCACTGTTAATATTGAAGAAAAATCGGTGAAGAACCCGCAAACAAATGGCAAAATGAAACAAGTTAAGCCGAAGAAAGCACAAAAAGAGGTTCAAGCTTCAGCAGAAGAACGTGCTGAAAGAATGAAGAGGCTGCTTGAAGCAAAAAAACGGAAGAATTAAAGATTATGGCTATTAAGACAATATTTACAAGTTTACTTTTGACTAATTCGGAATGTAAAGATAATTTCTTGACATATTCAAATGTCCTAGGTAAACTATGTTTGTAAAGGCTTTTCACTTAACAAGGGGGAGTAGGGATGTTAGAAAAGACAACGAGAATGAATTATCTTTATGATTTTTATCAATCGTTGTTGACTCCTAAGCAACGAAGCTATATGTCCCTTTATTACCTGGATGATTTTTCGCTTGGAGAGATTGCAGAGGAGTATGATGTCAGTCGTCAAGCAGTTTACGACAATATTAAACGCACCGAAGCAATGCTTGAAGAGTATGAAGAAAAGCTGTTATTATTTCAAAAATTTCAAGAGCGAAGTAAGCTGATTGCAAGCATGAAGGACATTCTTAAAGAAAATCCCGAGTTTCAAAAGGTAATGGATTCAATGATTGCTGAGCTTGAGAAATTAGATTAGGAGGCGGCAACATGGCATTTGAAGGATTAGCCGACCGACTGCAGAATACAATCCAGAAGATCCGCGGCAAAGGGAAAGTAAATGAAGCGGATGTAAAAGAAATGATGCGAGATGTTCGTCTTGCATTATTAGAAGCAGACGTTAACTTTAAGGTCGTCAAAGAGTTTGTCAAAAAAGTTAGTGAACGGGCTGTCGGCCAGGAAGTGTTAAAGAGCTTAACACCAGGGCAGCAGGTTGTTAAAGTCGTTAAAGAAGAATTGACTCAGTTAATGGGTGGCGAGCAAAGCAAAATTGCTGTCTCTAACCGTCCGCCGACTGTCATTATGATGGTTGGTTTACAAGGGGCAGGTAAAACAACTACAACTGGTAAGCTTGCGAACTTGCTTCGTAAGAAGTACAACCGAAACCCATTGCTAGTTGCAGCTGATATTTATCGTCCGGCTGCTATCAAGCAGCTCGAAACTCTTGGGAAACAGCTAAGTATGCCTGTTTTTTCATTAGGAGACAAGGTGAGCCCTGTCGAAATAGCTAAGCAAGCCATTGCAAAGGCAAAGGAAGATCATAATGATTATGTCTTGATTGACACGGCGGGACGATTACATGTTGATGAAGCGTTGATGGATGAGCTAAAGCAAATTAAAGAGTTGTCTAAACCAGATGAGATCTTCCTAGTCGTTGATGCAATGACAGGTCAAGACGCTGTTAATGTTGCGCAAAGCTTTAATGAGCTGCTTGGATTAACTGGTGTCGTGCTGACAAAGCTTGATGGTGATACTCGTGGAGGAGCTGCTCTATCTATTCGCTCCGTCACGAATACTCCTATTAAATTTGTCGGTTTAGGTGAGAAATTGGATGCGCTTGAGCCATTCCATCCTGAAAGAATGGCATCAAGAATTTTAGGCATGGGTGATGTTCTTACTCTTATTGAAAAAGCCCAGGCGAACGTTGATGAAGAAAAAGCGAAAGAAATGCAGCAAAAAATGCGCACAGCTTCCTTAACGTTTGATGACTTTTTAGAGCAGTTAAGCCAGGTTCGCAGTATGGGGCCATTGGATGAATTGCTGAAAATGCTTCCCGGAGCCAGCAAAATGAAAGGCTTAGACAAGCTTCAAGTTGATGAAAAGCAAATTTCACAGGTTGAAGCCATTATTAGATCGATGACAAAGGATGAGAAAATTCATCCAGAAACGATTAATGCAAGCCGTCGGAAGCGAATTGCAAAGGGAAGCGGCACAACTGTACCTGAAGTAAACCGTTTGCTGAAGCAATTTGAAGATATGAAGAAAATGATGAAGCAAATGTCAGGAATGCAGCAAAAAGGGAAGAAAAAGGGCGGATTTAAACTTCCATTTAATCCTTTTTAATCAAAATGAAACTTTTTCTTATGCTGTAAAGAAAAAACCCTTTACAAACTTATTGAATATCTGATAATATACTATCTTGTGTGAAACTATTCGGAGGTGCTTTAAATTATGGCAGTAAAAATTCGTTTAAAACGTATGGGAGCAAAGAAATCTCCTTTCTATCGTATCGTTGTAGCTGATTCTCGTTCACCACGTGATGGACGTTTCATTGAAACAGTAGGAACTTACAATCCAGTTACTGAGCCAGCTATCGTTGATATTAATGAAGAGCTTGCTCTTAAATGGCTTCAAACTGGTGCAAAACCATCTGACACTGTTCGTAACTTATTCTCTAAGCAAGGCATTATGGAGAAATTCCATAACGCTAAAAACGGCAAGTAATTTCTAATAAGATGAAAGAGCTTATCGAAACGATTGTTAAGCCCCTTGTTGATTTTCCGGACGAAGTGCATGTGAATGTACTTGAAGAAGACAACCGCGTAACCTATCAGCTTTCTGTCAACAAGAATGACATGGGGAAAGTAATTGGGAAGCAAGGGCGCGTTGCGAAAGCAATACGAACTGTTGTTTATGCAGCAGGATCATCACAGCAGAAAAAGGTTTTTCTAGAAATCAGTGAATAATGCTTCTCTAAGCGCTATAACTGAAACATACGAAAGTATTGGCAGATTTTATGCCATGCTTAATTAGCAAAAAGGAGGGGTCCCTTTAGGTCCCCTCCTTTTTGCCAATTACATGATTCTTCAGTCACTTATTCAGAACTAATGCACGATTAAAGCCTTAGGAGGCATTAAAGATGAAAATCATTCAATCTGTCGTGGTTAAACAAGTTCTTACCGAAAATAGTAAAAGTGAACTATTAAATAAATATCACTCTAACAAGCTGCAGCTCCAAAAAGAATGCGATCAGCTTCGATTCGAGATGAAAAAACAAGAAAAGTCTAAAAAATTCAATGCAGCCAATTTAAAGAAGCAATTTGAGAAAGAAATTCAAACGCGCAAGGAAAAGATTAAGCTTCTCGATTTTCAAATTGAACAATTACATATACTACCACTAGGAAGCGAACTTAAAGAAAAAGAAGTCAATGCCATTATTGATATTGAAATTGGAGATCGCTGGGAAGATATTCAAAGCGGAAAAACAATCATTATTAAAGACGGAATCGTTCAGGACATACGTTAGAGGTGAAGGCAATTGGAAAAATGGTTTAATGTTGGAAAAATAGTGAACACCCATGGCATTAGAGGAGAAGTGAGAATCATTTCAAAGACTGATTTTGCAGATGAAAGATATAAGTCTGGGAATCGATTATTTTTATTTATGCCTCAATCTAAGAGCCCTCTTGAATTAACCGTTAAAACGCATCGAACACATAAAAACTTCGATTTAGTTACATTTGATGGCTACAACAATATTAATCAAGTTGAAAACATGAAAGGTGGAATTTTAAAGGTTCCAGAGAGCCAGCTTGGTGCTTTAGATGAGGATGAATTTTATTACCATGAAATTATCGGCTGCATCGTAACCACGATAGATGGCGAAGAAATTGGGAAAATCAGTGAAGTTCTCTCGCCAGGAGCAAATGATGTATGGGTAATAAAAGGCAAAGGCGGCAAGGAAGTTCTAATTCCATATATTGAATCGGTTGTAAAAGAGGTTAATGTGAATGCAAAGATGGTCATAATTGATCCAATTGAAGGACTGCTATAATGATGAAAATCGATGTTCTAACACTTTTTCCCGAAATGTTTAATGGAGTCTTTGGCCATTCTATTTTAAAAAAGGCAGCAGAAAATAATGCTGTTGAATATAATGTCGTTAACTTTAGGGAGTATGCTGATAATAAGCATCAAACCGTAGATGACTATCCTTATGGCGGCGGTGCAGGAATGGTGTTAAAGCCACAGCCGATTTTTGATGCTGTTGCAGATTTACGTGAGAAAGGCAAATCCAATCCAAGAGTCATCCTTCTCTGTCCGCAAGGGGAAAGATACACTCAGAAAAAAGCAGAAGAGCTCGCAGGGTTGGATCATCTTATTTTTGTTTGCGGCCATTACGAAGGTTATGATGAGAGGATTCGTGAGCATGTGGTGACGGATGAAATATCCATCGGTGATTTTGTCCTAACTGGTGGGGAACTCGGAGCTATGGTAGTTATTGACAGTGTAGTTCGTCTCCTTCCTGGTGTCCTTGGAAATGAGGAATCCCACCGCAAGGATTCTTTTAGTACAGGCCTTCTTGAGCATCCGCATTATACCCGGCCTGCTGACTTCAGAGGAATGAAAGTGCCAGATATTCTAATTTCAGGCAATCATCGCTTAATAGATGAATGGAGAACGAAGGAATCATTAAGAAGAACATTCACTCGCAGACCAGATTTATTAGAACATATTCATTTAACTGATGTGCAAAAAAAATGGCTGGAAGAAATAAAAAATGAACAGAAATAACATTGAAGTTGGACCTTATTTATGATAGAATACTCTTTGTGACTTAGGCTGGACTATTTCAGTTTTTTGTCCTATAAAGATGTTCCGCTGCAATGTAGAAGAAAAGATGTGCATGAGCGTCTGTTGGAAGGAGTTGAAAACGATGCATAAATTAATCGAAGAAATCACAAAAGAACAACTTCGTTCGGATGTTCCTGCGTTCCGTCCTGGTGATACTGTACGTGTACACGTAAGTATTGTTGAGGGAACTCGTGAGCGTATTCAGGTTTACGAAGGAGTCGTGATTAAGCGTCGTGGTGGTGGAATTAGCGAAACTTTCACAGTTCGTAAGATCTCTTACGGTGTAGGCGTAGAGCGTACATTCCCTGTTCACACACCAAAGATTGCGAAGCTTGAAGTTCTTCGCCGCGGTAAAGTACGCCGTGCGAAACTTTACTACCTACGTAACCTACGTGGTAAAAAAGCTCGTATTAAAGAAATCCGATAATCTAAGAAAAAGGAAGGAGCTTGTAATTACAAGCTCCTTTTTCTTAGCTTATAATATTACATAATTGTTAAATAATAATGACATAAGTTCCAAAGTGTGAATGTTGACGAGGATTTTTGTACAATAAAAACGCGGGTACAAAAGTGCCCTCAGTTGATAGGACATGCTATTGATTTTTACTGAGATTGGTGGGGAAATAATGACAAAGAAGAAAAATGAATTATGGGAATGGTCTAAAGCGTTAGTAATTGCAGTTTTATTAGCGGCAATTATTCGATACTTTTTATTCGCTCCTATAGTGGTAGATGGATTATCAATGATGCCAACCTTGCATGATCAAGATCGGATGATTGTAAATAAATTTAGCTATAAGGTTGGAAAGCCAGACCGTTTTGATATTATTGTTTTTCATGCACCGGAAAATAAAGACTACATTAAGAGGGTAATTGGGCTGCCGGGAGATCGCATTGAATACAAGGATGATGTTCTTTATGTTAACGGAAAACCGTATAATGAACCTTATTTAGATGAGTATAAGCAACAAATCATTGACGGACCACTAACAGAACCATTCACGCTTCAAGAAAAGATTGGCCAAGAGACGGTTCCAGAAGGCCATCTGTTTGTTATGGGAGATAACCGTAGATACAGCAAGGACAGCCGTCATATTGGGACAGTGCCAATGGAAAAGGTATTAGGCAATACAGGTATTATTTATTGGCCAATAGAAGACATTCGAATTGTAAAATAATCTGCAATTCAATTTTGAAAGAGGTATAAGTTATGACGATTCAATGGTTTCCGGGACATATGGCAAAAGCCCGCAGACAAGTTACAGAAAAACTAAAGCTAGTCGATATTATTTTTGAATTGGTAGATGCCAGAATCCCATACTCTTCTCGTAATCCGATGATTGATGAGATTATTCAGCATAAGCCGCGGATTGTCCTTTTAAACAAGGCTGATATGGCCGACAAAGAAGTGACAAAGCAATGGATCAAACATTTTCAGGCCGAAGGAACGAGAGCACTTGCCATTAATTCGCAGGCAGGACAAGGCATGAAGGAAATCGTGGCCGCCTCTCAAGATATTCTGAAAGAAAAATTTGACCGAATGAAGGCAAAAGGGGTAAAACCGAGGGCTATTCGCGCCATGATTGTAGGGATCCCTAATGCTGGAAAATCAACTTTAATTAATAGGCTGGCGAAAAAGAATATTGCAAAAACTGGCAACACACCAGGAGTTACTAAGGCCCAGCAGTGGATAAAGGTCGGGAAGGAATTAGAGCTCTTAGATACACCAGGTATTCTATGGCCTAAATTCGAAGATCAAAAAGTCGGTTTAAAGCTCGCTCTTACAGGAGCCATTAAGGATACGATATTAAACTTACAGGATATTGCTATTTATGCTTTAAGATTTCTCGAGCAGAAATACCCTGATCGGCTGAAGGATCGTTATAAGCTAAATGAGATTCCCGAAGATATTGTAGAATTATTTAATGAAATAGGAAAACTTCGAGGCTGCTTAATGGCTGGCGGAGAAATTGACTATGATAAAGTAACTGAACTCGTTATAAGGGAGTTTCGAACCGAAAAGTGGGGATATATTTCCTTAGAGGAGCCTAAAGACTTGGCAGCAGAACAAACGGAAGAAAATGAATAAAAATTCCATAAATAACTCACGGCCCTTCCTTTAATAGAGAGGGCTTTAATATTTTCTGAAAAAGGCCGATACATAGATTATGGAAATAAAGGGGAATCAACATGGAGAAACTAAACATACGAGAGATCGAGAGCCGGCTTGCAAATGAAAAGGATCTTCATAGCTCATTTGTGAAAATGCTCGAAAAGGATGAACGAAAAGGTGTACAACAGCTATTAAAAAAATGGCATAACAAAAAAGATAAAGAAGTTAAAGCCTATGAAAAATATGTTCAAATGACATACTATGAAAAAAAATATCGATCTGAAGGCTTTGTTCATATTGCTGGGGTTGACGAGGTAGGTCGAGGTCCTTTGGCTGGTCCTGTTATTGCGGCTGCCGTTATTTTACCGCCTGATTTCTTTTTGCCTGGGCTTGATGATTCTAAGAAGCTATCAGAACAAAAACGGATTGAATATTATGAGAATATTATAGAATCGGCATTAGACTATCATGTGGGAATGATTAATTCGGAAGAAATTGACCGGATTAATATTTATGAAGCTTCGAAAAAAGCTATGCATTCAGCTATTTCAGGTTTGAAGGTTAAACCTGATTTTCTTCTTATAGATGCTGTTAAACTAAGTACACCGTATCCAGAGGAAGCAATTATTAAGGGTGACGGCAAAAGTATATCAATTGCAGCTGCCTCCATTATTGCCAAAGTGACTCGTGACCGATTAATGGTTGATTTAGGAAGGGAATATCCCGTTTACGGCTTTTCTACAAATATGGGATACGGGACAAAAGAACATTTATCAGCCATTCAAATGTTTGGTATCACTCCTCATCACCGAAAAAGCTTTGCGCCAGTAAAGAATTATATAGGTCAAGAGAAATAAGAAGGTGAAAATTTGCAGCCTCTAAATTTTGTTCAAACCCTATTAAATCAGAATCAATTAAGTGACAATCTTGCATTAACTTTAAGGACAGGGCAAATCGTTAGCGGTAAGGTCATGAAGTTATTTCCGAATCAGATTGCTGAGGTTTTAGTTGGGGCTAATAAAGTAATCGCCCAGCTCGAAGTTCCATTATCGGTTCATGAGCGACATTGGTTTCAAGTACAGTCAGGTGAAGGGAAAGTGCACCTGAGAGTGCTGGAGGCAAATAGCGGCAATGGTAATGCTTCTGCTAATGGGAATATATTAAAAGAACTTGCACTCCCAAATTCAAAAGAGAATACTGCCTTACTGGAATTCTTTCAAAATAAACAACTCCCAATAACGAAAGAAACGATGCATATAGCGGCTGACTGGCTAAAAGACAAAACATTGCTGGACGGATTGAAGATTATTGATGCAGTTTTGTCTAAGCAGTTGCCCTTTACAAAAAATGTGTTAAATTCCTTATACACAATCCAAGAGGATGAACCCATTTCCACATTGTTAGACAAACTTCAATCTCTATTAAAAAAAGGCGAGTTATCCGATGCTTCCAAACGGCTGAGCTTAATTCTCGATCAGCTTCGTTTATCTGAAAGCAAAACCACGTCTTCATTATTTCAAAACAACGAGGCGTCACATACACAATTCATAAAGGATGAATTAAAGACCGCTATTAAAACGATAGGATTTTCATACGAAAATGAAATGATAAAGCTAATAAAAGACAATGAGCCATTCAATATTAATAAATTGGAGACTCTCAAACCGATTCTAATGCATCTATTAAGTGAGGAAGCAGCTGGTCCCGTTCAAAATGCTGCCGAGAAACTATTAAACAAAATAACAGGGTATCAGGTACTCTCGCAGGAGGCTGGTCCCATCCAGCAATTAATCTTTCAAATACCATTGACCTTTTTGGATAAAAGGACAGATTTGACGATGCAATGGAGCGGAAGAAAAACCGAAAATGGTCAGATAGATTCTAATTTTTGCCGAGTTTTATTTTATTTAAATCTTGAAAATTTAAAGGAAACAATTGTCGATTTACATGTTCAAAATAGGGTCATTTCAATTTCCGTAGTAAATGATCGTGAAGATTTAAAAAACCTGGCTCATAGGTATATCCCGTATTTAAAGGAAAGATTACAAGACATTAAATATCACCTTTCCACTATTCATTTTGAAAAACCAATAGATAAAAAGAGCAATCATATTGAAAAGAAAAAAAACTTATCCGGCTTAAAGCTGCCAAATCAATATAACGGGGTTGATTTTCGGATATGAGAAAACAAAATAATGTGCATCGTAAAGAAGCTGTAGCATTGACTTACGATAAGAATGGTGTGGATGCGCCATATGTTTCCGCGAAGGGAAAAGGATTAATAGCAGAAAGTATACTTGCAAAAGCGAGTGAGCATGATATACCTGTCCAAGAAGACCCATCTTTGTTAGAACTTTTAGGAAAGCTTAATATTAACGAGCAAATTCCTGAGGAATTATATGAAGCAGTTGCTGAGGTTTTTGCATTTATCTATAAAGCTGATAAAGAGGCGGGAAAAAATAAAATTTAATAAAGATAATATTTTGTTAATAATGGTGGACAAGGAATGTGTCATTATATAAAATGGTATCGCAGTCTATTTTACGATTGACCAAATAGGAGGATGGAAATGAATATACATGAGTACCAAGGGAAAGAGGTCCTCAGACAATATGGGGTATCAGTTCCAAATGGGATCGTTGCTTTTACAGTTGAAGAAGCAGTGGAAGCCGCAAAGAAATTAGGCACAGAGGTTTGTGTAGTTAAAGCACAAATTCATGCAGGGGGACGCGGTAAAGCTGGCGGTGTAAAAGTCGCAAAAAATATAGATGAAGTTCGTACATATGCAAATGAAATTTTAGGGAAAACACTTGTTACTCATCAAACGGGTCCAGAGGGTAAAGAAGTTAAGCGCCTGCTTATTGAAGAAGGCTGTGACATAAAGAAAGAATACTATATTGGTTTAGTTTTAGACCGTGCAACTTCACGCGTTGTATTAATGGCTTCTGAAGAAGGCGGAACTGAAATCGAAGAAGTTGCTGAAAAAACACCAGAAAAAATCTTCAAAGAAGAAATTGATCCGGTTATCGGTTTAACAGCTTTCCAAGCTCGCCGTATTGCCTTTAACATCAATATTCCGAAAGAGCTTGTTAACCAAGCGGTTAAATTCATGATGGGGTTATATACAGCTTATATTGAAAAGGATTGTTCTATTGCTGAAATTAACCCATTAGTTGTTACTGGTGATGGAAAGGTAATGGCATTAGATGCAAAATTAAACTTTGACAGCAATGCGATTTACCGTCAAAAAGATATTTTAGAATATCGTGATCTTGATGAAGAGGATCCAAAGGAAATCGAAGCATCTAAATACGATCTAAGCTATATTTCATTAGATGGAAATATCGGCTGTATGGTAAACGGTGCTGGATTAGCAATGGCAACGATGGATATCATTAAGCATTATGGCGGAGATCCTGCTAACTTCCTTGATGTTGGCGGCGGTGCTACAGCAGAAAAGGTAACGGAAGCATTTAAAATCATCCTTTCTGATAAGAATGTTAAAGGTATTTTTGTTAATATCTTTGGCGGAATAATGAAATGTGATGTAATCGCAACAGGTGTAGTAGAGGCTGCAAAACAAGTAGGTTTACAAGTGCCTTTAGTTGTTCGCTTAGAAGGTACGAATGTGGATTTAGGTAAGAAAATTCTTGCTGAGTCTGACATTGATATTGTTGCAGCTGACTCTATGGCTGACGGCGCACAAAAAATCGTTTCATTAGTAGGGTAATGACCTAAACCATCTGAAAGCTATTAAGCTTTAAACAGCGGTGTACCTGAAAACCAGAAAGGGGAATAATCGTGAGTGTATTTATTAACAAAGATACAAAAGTTATAGTGCAAGGAATTACAGGTTCTACAGCACTATTCCATACAAAACAAATGTTAGAATACGGTACAAAAATTGTCGGAGGAACATCACCTGGTAAAGGCGGTTCTGAAGTAGAAGGTGTACCAGTATTTAATACTGTTCAAGAAGCTGTTAAAGCTACTGGTGCAACGGCTTCAGTTATCTATGTTCCTGCTCCATTTGCTGCAGATGCAATCCTAGAAGCTGTTGACGCTGAGCTTGACCTTGCTATTTGTATAACAGAGCATATTCCTGTACTGGATATGGTGAAGGTTAAACGCTATATGGAAGGCAAGAATACTCGTCTAGTTGGTCCTAACTGTCCTGGAGTTATTACTGCTGATGAGTGCAAAATTGGAATTATGCCAGGCTACATCCATAAAAAAGGTCATGTTGGCGTTGTTTCACGTTCTGGAACATTAACATATGAAGCTGTTCATCAGTTAACTCAAGCAGGTATCGGTCAAACGACCGCGGTTGGTATTGGCGGAGACCCTGTTAACGGAACAAACTTCATCGATGTTCTGAAAGCTTTTAACGAAGACCCAGAAACTTATGCGGTTATCATGATCGGTGAAATCGGCGGAACAGCCGAAGAAGAAGCTGCAGAGTGGGTTAAAGCGAATATGACGAAACCTGTTGTCGGCTTTATTGGCGGACGTACTGCACCTCCAGGAAAGCGTATGGGACATGCTGGTGCAATCATTTCAGGCGGAAAAGGAACAGCTGACGAAAAGATCCGCGTCATGAATGAATGTGGAATTGAAGTTGCTGAGACCCCATCTGTAATGGGTGAAACATTAATTAAAGTCCTTAAAGAAAAAGGGCTTTATGAGAAGTGTAAAACACATTAACCCGCTAATGAAAATTAGCTAAAACTTCATGCAGACCCCCCTTTTTTAGGGGGGCTATTCTGCATGAGCAATATTTATGATTAGGAGGCTTCCAATGGACGATTTTAAATTAAGATTAATTCATTTACACCACTGCAGGGGAATAGGCTGGAAAACCATATTAAATATTTTAAAGGCTGATCCAGAGCTTAAGCGGCTTTACAACCTTTCTCTCCATGATCTTTTTCTCCAGAATACAAACACCACTACTGCTTCTGCCATTCTTCATGATCTTCATTCCGATTTTATCCTTCAGCAAATTAGCCAGTATCAATCAAATGGAATTAGCATGATTACAATATTTGATGTTGAATACCCAGAATTATTAAAGGAAATTTATCAGCCCCCTTGGGTCCTCTATGGGAAAGGCGATCTATCATTACTGAAAAATCATTTGCATTTAGCAGTTGTTGGCTCAAGGCAGTATAATGACTATGGGGAAGATGCTATTCAAAGGTTCTTTCCTAAATTAATTGAAAATGAAATTGTGATTGTAAGCGGACTGGCAGCGGGAATTGATAAGATAGCCCACGAAACTGCCATTCATTTAAAGGGAAAAACAATCGGTGTCATTGCGGGAGGATTGTACAACATTTATCCCCAGGAGAATAGAGAACTTTCTATTAAAATGATGAAAAACCAATTAATCCTTTCAGAGTATCCGCCTATTACGAAGCCAATGAAATGGCAATTCCCTATGAGGAACAGAATCATTAGCGGGATTTGCAAAGGTACATTTATTGTACAAGCTAAGAGTAAGAGCGGCTCATTAATTACGGCTAACTATGCTGTTCAGGAGGGAAGGGAAGTCTTTGCCCTTCCAGGAAATATCTTTAGTCCATATTCAGCTGGCACGAACGAGCTAATTCAACAAGGGGCAAAGCTTGTCAAATCTTCTGAAGATATAATAGAAGAATTAGTTTATTAAACAAATATGTATTTTTTGTTTGAAATTGTTGTATAATTCTAAAAAAAGAATATTTACTTTTATTAGAATAGAAATATTGAATTATTTTTTCTGATTTTATTCAAAAGGCTTGAATTTACTTCGGAACTGTTATACATTGTGCAACAGACGTTCGAAATTAGAAATGAAAAATTCCATAATAAATCGTTNNGGATAATAATGTTTGACAAAGATGAAACTGTTGTACAATAATAATTGATATTTCTTTTAAAATCACCTCTTAAGGAGGACTATTGATGTCTGAGTTTTTAGTAATCGTTGAGTCGCCGGCAAAGGCGAAAACGATTGAGCGTTATCTTGGAAAAAAATATAAAGTTAGAGCATCCATGGGACATGTTAGAGATCTTCCGAAAAGTCAGATGGGTGTTGACATAGAAAATCAGTACGAGCCGAAATACATTACAATACGCGGAAAAGGCCCTGTATTGAAGGAGTTAAAAACAGCAGCAAAAAAAGCAAAGAAAATTTATCTCGCAGCTGACCCCGACCGTGAGGGAGAGGCTATTGCCTGGCACTTGGCACACAGCCTTAATATGGATATTTCATCTGATTGCCGAGTTGTCTTTAATGAAATAACGAAGGATGCGATTAAAGAATCGTTTAAACATCCAAGACCTATTAATATGGATCTCGTTGATTCCCAGCAAGCGCGACGGCTGCTTGACAGGCTCGTTGGATATAATATTAGCCCTTTATTATGGAAAAAAGTAAAAAAGGGCTTAAGTGCCGGCAGAGTACAATCTGTAGCAGTTCGTTTAATTATTGACAGGGAAAAAGAAATTAAAGCTTTTGAACCTGAGGAGTATTGGTCCATTGAAGGTGATTTCCTAAAAGGAAAAGACAGCTTTGAAGCATCTTTCTATGGAATAGGAACTGATAGGCTAGAATTAAAATCAAATGATGATGTCCAGCTTGTATTAAGCAAGATGAAAGGGAACAAATTTAAAGTAACATCAGTTACAAAAAAAGAACGTAAAAGGAATCCTGCTGCTCCATTTACTACTTCGTCACTTCAGCAGGAAGCAGCAAGAAAATTAAATTTCCGGGCGAAAAAAACAATGATGCTTGCCCAGCAGCTTTATGAAGGAATCGACCTTGGCAAAGAGGGAACAGTCGGGTTAATTACGTATATGAGAACGGATTCTACTCGAATTTCAGAGGTTGCTCAAGGAGAGGCTTCCCAATTTATCGAAGAAGCTTATGGCAAGGATTTTCTGCAGGTTGATAAAAAGAAAGAGAAAAAGAAATCGAATACGCAAGATGCACATGAGGCAATTCGACCGACAAGTGTAACGAAAGAGCCAGCTAGTTTAAAAGAATTTCTCTCAAGAGATCAGCTGCGATTGTACAGGTTAATTTGGGAGCGATTTGTGGCAAGTCAGATGGCTTCAGCCGTTATGGATACGATGAGTGTAGACTTAATGAATGGCGATGTTATTTTTAGAGCTACGGGATCTAAGGTGAAATTCCCTGGGTTTATGAAAGTGTATGTAGAAGGCACTGATGATCAGGCTGAGGAAAAAGATAAAATGCTTCCTGATCTTAAAGAGGGTGATGAGGTCATTAAAAAGGATATTGATCCGAAACAGCATTTCACGCAGCCTCCGCCAAGGTATACTGAAGCACGATTAGTAAAAACACTTGAAGAGCGTGGGATTGGACGCCCTTCCACATTTGCGCCTACTCTGGATACCATTCAAAAGCGCGGATATGTAGCGTTAGATAATAAGCGATTTATCCCAACTGAGCTTGGAGAAATTGTTCATGAGTTAATGTTTGAATTTTTTCCGAATATTCTAGATGTTGAATTTACCGCAAAGATGGAAAAAGATCTGGATTATATTGAAGAAGGAAAGGTAAATTGGATAGAAATTATCAATAATTTTTACGTTAATTTTGAAAAACATCTAGAAATAGCAGAAAAAGAAATGCAAGAGATCGAAATTAAGGATGAGCCTGCAGGAGAAGATTGTGAACAATGTGGAAACCCAATGGTCTTTAAAATGGGTCGCTACGGAAAATTTATGGCTTGCAGCAATTTCCCTGATTGCAGAAATACAAAACCAATTGTTAAAGAGATTGGCGTTACATGTCCGAAGTGTAAAGAAGGAAATATTATAGAGAGAAAAAGTAAAAAACGGCGAATTTTTTATGGCTGTGACCGTTTCCCTGAATGTGACTTTATTTCTTGGGATAAGCCTTTACCGCGCAGCTGTCCAAAATGCGAGAATCTTCTTATAGAAAAGAAGCTGAAAAAAGGTGTTCAAGTTCAATGCATCGAATGTGATTACAAGGAAGAGAAGCAAGGTTAAGGGTGGGCTATTGGCTCACTCTTTTCTTATGGGGACTGAAATCTTCCTCATTTTAGGATATTTAGGGAATGATAATAGAAAAAATCATAAATCTGTGTATTGTTTAATTGCAAAATGATATCGATTAGGTGTAAAGTAAGATAGCTATGTTTTTGAAACGTGGAGGTCAGAAAATGAAGGATAAAACAGTAAATGTTATAGGTGCTGGGTTAGCTGGAAGTGAAGCTGCATGGCAACTTGCTAATAGAGGGATTCATGTTAGGCTTTATGAGATGAGACCTGTGAAGCAAACACCTGCTCATCACACAGATAAATTCGCGGAACTCGTATGCAGCAATTCGCTTCGTGCAAATACGCTTACGAATGCGGTAGGAGTTCTAAAAGAAGAGATGCGAAAATTAAATTCAATTATTATTGAGTCAGCTGATGCTAGTGCTGTGCCTGCTGGCGGGGCATTGGCTGTTGATCGCCATGACTTTGCGGCACGAGTAACGGATAAAGTGAAAAATCATCCCAATGTGACTGTCATTCAAGAAGAAGTTACTAATATTCCTGATGGTACTACTATCATCTCTACAGGACCATTAACAAGCGAATCATTATCTTTGAAGCTTAAGGAATTGTCAGGTGAGGAATACTTATATTTCTATGATGCGGCAGCACCAATTATTGAAAAAGAATCGATTAATATGGATAAGGTTTACCTTAAATCACGCTATGACAAAGGAGAAGCCGCCTATTTAAACTGCCCGATGACAGAGGAAGAATTCAATAAATTTTACGAAGCCTTAATTAGCGCTGAAACCGTTCCATTAAAAGAATTCGAAAAAGAAATCTTTTTTGAAGGGTGTATGCCAATTGAGGTTATGGCAAACAGAGGAAAGAAAACAATGCTTTTTGGTCCGATGAAACCAGTTGGTTTAGAGGATCCAAAAACGGGAAAAAGACCATATGCAGTAGTTCAGCTTCGTCAAGATGATGCAGCAGGAACACTATATAATATTGTTGGGTTTCAAACTCACTTAAAATGGGGTCCGCAAAAAGAGGTTATTCAATTAATACCGGGATTAGAAAATGCTGAAATTATCCGCTATGGGGTTATGCATCGTAATACTTTTATTAACTCCCCGAAGGTATTGAAGCCCACGTATCAATTCATTAACAGAGAAGATTTATTTTTTGCAGGACAAATGACTGGTGTTGAAGGCTATGTTGAATCTGCTGCGAGCGGATTGGTAGCAGGAATAAATGCAGCCAGATTGCTTAATGGTGAGGATCTTGTAGAATTTCCGCATGAAACGGTCATTGGAAGTATGGCAAGATATATCACATCAGCTAACGAGAAAAGCTTTCAGCCAATGAATGCTAACTTTGGGTTGCTGCCTGAACTTCCTGTTAAAATTAGAGGAAAAAAAGAACGTAACGAACAGCATGCAAACCGAGCGTTAGAAACAATTCAGAACTTTGCGAAAAGTAAGGGAATTTAATTGCAAGGGCTTCTAAAATATGATACTATTTAGAAGCCCTTGTGAGGTGATAATGAATGGACCAAAATGTGAACAATTCGTTAAAGATGTTTATTGAATATTTACAAATTGAAAAAAACTATTCACAATATACTATTGAGTATTATCAACAGGATATTAACGAATTCTTTTTGTTCACAAATGAACAAGCAATTAACAATTTGCAGGATGTAAAGTATTCTGATGTCCGTATTTATCTTACAAAGCTTTATGAAAGAAAATTTGCAAGAAAATCGGTGGCTAGAAAAATTTCTTGTTTGCGAAGTTTTTTTAGATTCCTTGTCAGGGAGAAAATAGTTAGTGAAAACCCTTTTGCCCTAGCTTCCATTCCAAGGCTTGAAAAAAAGCTTCCGGAATTTTTTTATGAGGAAGAATTGGAAGAGTTATTTAATGCATGTGAAACGGAAACGATATTAGGGCAAAGAAATAAAGCGTTATTAGAGCTTCTATATGCTACTGGTATGCGCGTAGGCGAATGCAGCAATATTCAATTAAAAGATATTGATATGTACTTATCAACTGTTTTGGTTCATGGAAAGGGAAATAAGCAAAGGTATATCCCTTTTGGCAGCTTTGCACATGATGCTTTGGAATATTACATAAATAACGGTCGCAGAAGCTTGCTAACAAAAGAAGCTCCGAATGATTATTTATTTCTGAATAGCAGAGGGAGACCATTAACGCCTCGAGGGATAAGGCATATCCTTAGTAAACTAATTGAACAATCGTCTTTAAATGGCAAAATTCATCCACATATGCTAAGACATTCGTTTGCCACACATTTACTATCTAATGGAGCGGATATGAGAACCGTCCAGGAATTGTTAGGCCATGCCTTTTTATCATCAACACAAGTATATACGCATGTTACTGGCGAATATTTAAGAAATTCTTATTTAGCACACCATCCAAGAGCTTAAGATACAGATTTACGAAAACTTGAATTTGTAAATCAAAGCTTTAGTTTACGTATAAACGGCAAAGGAGGATATAAGAATGTCTCAATTTCATGCAACAACTATTTTCGCTGTGCATCACAAGGGGAATTGCGCAATGGCTGGAGACGGTCAAGTGACCTTTGGAAATGCGGTAGTCATGAAACACACTGCACGTAAGGTTAGGAAGCTATTTAATGGGAAGGTAATTGCCGGCTTTGCAGGTTCAGTTGCAGATGCCTTCACGCTATTTGAAATGTTTGAAGGCAAGCTTGAAGAATACAATGGAAATTTGCAGCGAGCCGCTGTGGAGCTAGCTAAACAATGGAGAAGCGATAAGATATTGCGTAAGCTTGAAGCAATGCTTATTGTCATGAACGCGGAAAGCCTCCTGCTTATTTCTGGCACCGGTGAGGTTATTGAACCTGATGATGGGATATTGGCAATCGGCTCCGGCGGACATTATGCACTTGCAGCAGGAAGGTCATTAAAACGTTACGCTGGGGATCATTTAACTGCAAAAGAAATTGCAAAAGCCTCTCTTGAAATGGCAGCTGAAATTTGTGTTTACACGAATCACAATATTATAGTAGAAGAACTTTAAGGGATGGTGAGCTGACTGATGGTTAAAGGAACGGATTTAACACCCCGTCAAATTGTTGAAAAACTTGATCAATTTATTATTGGCCAAAAGGATGCAAAAAAGGCAGTAGCTGTAGCATTAAGAAACAGATATCGCCGTGGATTACTAGAAGATAAGCTCCGTGATGAAATTAGTCCTAAAAACATATTAATGATCGGACCTACAGGTGTTGGAAAAACTGAAATTGCCCGCCGAATGGCAAAGTTAGTCGGGGCTCCTTTTATTAAAGTGGAAGCGACTAAATTTACAGAAGTCGGATATGTTGGAAGAGATGTTGAATCAATGGTTAGAGACCTTGTAGAAACATCTGTAAGACTCGTTAAGGAAGAAAAGATGAATAGCGTGAAGGAACGTGCAGAAGACAGTGCCAATCGGATCATAGTAGAATTACTAGTTCCTTCAAATAAAAAGACTGTAAATTATAAGAATCCACTGGAAATGCTATTTGGTGGAGGCAATGATCAGTCAGATCAAGATTCAACAACTTCAGATGATATGAATATTCAAGCAAAACGCAAGGTAGTGAAAGAAAAACTCGCCTTAGGTGAACTTGAAAATGAATTCATTACTGTAGAGCTAGAGGAACAGCCTCCATCCATGTTTGATATGCTGCAAGGTTCTGGAATGGAACAAATGGGCATGAATATGCAGGATGCATTAAGCGGGTTAATGCCTAAGCGCCGAAAGAAAAGAAAACTGACTGTAAGTGAAGCAAGAAAGGTATTAACAAATGAGGAAGCGCAAAAATTAATAGATATGGACGAAGTAACTCAAGAAGCTGTTTTCCGTGCTGAGCAGTCCGGCATCATATTTATTGATGAAATTGATAAGATTGCAAGCCGCAATAACGGAGGATCATCTGCAGATGTATCACGAGAAGGTGTTCAAAGAGATATTCTGCCAGTCGTAGAAGGGTCTACAGTCGTAACCAAATATGGCACAGTAAAAACTGATCACGTTCTGTTTATGGCAGCTGGAGCGTTTCATATGGCGAAGCCTTCAGATTTAATTCCGGAGCTGCAAGGGCGTTTTCCAATCCGTGTAGAATTAACGAAGCTAACCGTTGAGGATTTCTTTAACATCTTAGTTGAGCCTGATAATGCTCTTATTAAACAATATCAAGCTTTATTGGAAACTGAAGGTATACAAATTGAATTTTCTGACGATGCTATTCGTAGGATTGCTGAATTTGCCTTTGAAGTGAATCAAAATACCGATAATATTGGAGCGCGACGTCTTCACACGATAATGGAAAAGCTGCTTGAAGATTTATCTTTTGAGGCGCCAGATGTAACGATGGAAAAGATATCGATTACGCCTCAATATGTTGAAGAGAAATTAGGTGCAATTTCGCGGAACAAAGATTTAAGCCAATTTATATTGTAAAGTTTTTGTTAAGTTATATGTGAATAGATAGACAAATAATTTTTATTATTTCAAGATAAAATAGAATAAGCTTTTTTGTTAAGCAAAATGGAGGAAAAACTAATGGATTTATTATCAAGAACTAGAAAAATTAATGCGATGCTGCAAAAAGCAGCTGGCAGACCCGTTAACTTTAAAGAAATGGCAGAAACATTAAGTGATGTCATAACGGCTAATATTTTTGTACTTAGTCGACGCGGAAAATTACTAGGCTTTGCAGTTAACCAGCAAATTGAAAATGATCGTATGAAGCAAATGCTTGCAGATCGTCAATTCCCTGAAGAATATACGAATAATCTATTTAATATTCAGGAGACATCACCTAATCTTGACGTAGAAAGCGAATATACAGCTTTCCCTGTAGAAAACAAAGATCTTTTCAGCACAGGATTAACAACAATTGTTCCAATTAACGGAGGCGGGGAACGTCTTGGTACGTTAATTCTTGCAAGATTGAATGGACAATTCCATGACGATGATTTTATTTTGGCCGAATATGGAGCAACAGTAGTTGGTATGGAAATCTTACGTGAAAAAGCAGAGGAAATCGAAGAAGAAGCCCGCAGTAAAGCAGTTGTACAAATGGCCATTAGTTCGCTTTCTTACAGTGAATTAGAAGCAATTGAGCATATTTTTGAAGAACTAAATGGCAGTGAAGGCTTGCTCGTAGCTTCGAAAATTGCAGACCGCGTAGGGATTACAAGATCAGTAATCGTTAACGCTTTACGCAAATTAGAGAGCGCAGGAGTGATTGAATCTAGATCACTTGGAATGAAAGGAACCTATATTAAGGTTCTGAATGATAAGTTTTTATTTGAACTTGAGAAATTAAAATCTCATTAATTTCTAACCAAACCCCTTTTTCGACAAGAAAGGGGTTTTTTTTATTACATATTTTTTACAAATTTTAAGTAAAATGAAAATTTGCTTTATTTTTGTTACAATTTATCATTTAATAAAACTCAGGACTATTTTACCTGGAAAAATAAAAAAACGATCAGATTTTTGTTCGATAAATTGTAATTATTTACAGTGATTTGCTGTTTCGCAAAGAGGTTTCTTTTTTTATAATGAAAAATGGGAAGAAGGTCATGTTAAAAGTAACCCAAGTATGATAGACATATTATTTCATTTTCATTACAATAAAAGGTAAGCGACATATAAGTTTCTTTTTCTTCAAAATTCTACATATTAAACGGATTGTGGTTTGACATTGAAAATAGCAATAATGAGGTGCGTTTATGAAGTTATTTTCTAATTCAATTACGACTATTGAAAATGGTCTAAATTATTCTTCTCTAAAACAAAAAGTTATATCACAAAATATAGCAAATGAAGCAACTCCTGGATATAAAGCAAAAGAGGTTAGCTTTAAGCAATCATTGGAAACGGCAGTTAACCGATCAATAGAAGCTAATCGGACCGATCAAAGACATTTTTCCTTTAAAAGCAGTCCGCTTTCGAATGCGGGAATCATAAATCGGAAAAACGTTTCTTATAATCATAACGGTAATAGCGTGGATATTGATAAGGAAATGACAGACTTAGCCGGAAACCAAATTTATTACAATGCACTTATAGACCGAATTAGCGGTAAGTTTTCAAGCTTGCAGACTGTTATAAGGGGAGGTAAGTAGACATGTCCATTTTTCATAGCATGAATAATTCTGCTTCTGCTTTAACAGCACAAAGATTAAGAATGGATGTCATCTCATCGAATATGGCGAATGCGGAATCAACGAGAGGAAAGCTAGTTAATGGCGAATGGCAGCCCTATCGCCGTAAATCGGTCGTACTTGAACCGAAAGAAGCGCAGTTCTCCAACTTTCTAAATAAAGCAATTAATCGTTCAAGTGCCGGTAATGGAGTGAAGGCTACAAGAATTATTGAAGACGAAACACCGTTTAAGCTCGTTTATAATCCGGAGCATCCGGATGCAAATGATGAAGGATACGTTGAGCTGCCGAATGTTGACCCTTTGCGGGAAATGGTAGACCTAATAAGTGCAACAAGATCATATGAAGCGAACGTGACCGTTCTTAATGCTTCCAAAAGCATGTTAATGAAAGCATTAGAAATTGGAAAATAGAGGAGCAGAATAAATGAATAATGTCGGATTCCCTTCTGTTAGCAATATTTTAAAGCCACAGGAAACTAAACAGACTCATACATATACACCATTCGAAGCTCACAAGAGTTTTGCGTCCGTACTAAAAAATTCAATTCAAGAATTAAATAAGCTCCAAAATGAATCAGACAAAATGACTGAAAAACTCGTTAATGGTGAAAATGTTGATTTGCATCAAGTTATGATTGCCTCCCAAAAAGCAAGCGTTACATTGCAGGCAACACTCGAAATTCGCAATAAAGTAATTGAGGCTTATCAAGAAACAATGAGAATGCAAGTATAGTAGAATCAATGTTTTTATTCTAATTAAAACATTTTAAAGGCTAAAAACTTCTGTTTTGCGGTTATTAGCTGCCAAAGAGTGAGACAGAATAACCGGGGGATTGAAATGAAAGAATCGTTTCGGAAATATAAAGAAAATATCCAAGGATTTTGGCAAAGTCGAACCAAAAAGCAGAAGGTTTTGCTTTTTGGTTCCGTCCTTTTATTTATCATAATTGTTACAGGTGCATCGTTATTAGCGACTAGAACTACATTAGTTCCGCTTTACAGCAATCTTACACCCTCTGAAACAGGGACTATTAAAGAGAGTTTAGACGGCAGAGGCATTAAATCAGAAATAGCAGACGGTGGAACAACGATTAAAGTGCCAGAGGAAGTAGTAGATACACTTAAAGTTGAACTTGCAGCTGAGGGGATACCGAAATCTGGTAATATCGATTATTCATTTTTCAGTCAGAACGCCGGTATAGGTACAACGGAAAATGAATTTAAAATGATCAAATTAGATACAATGCAAACAGAATTAGCAAATTTAATAAGAGGGATTGAAGGGGTTACTGACGCAAAGGTCATGATTAACCTCCCCGAAAAAGGAATTTTTGTTAAAGATCCTTCTGAAGAAGCATCAGCTTCTATTGTTTTAAATACAAAATCAGGTTATCAATTTGAAGAATCTCAAATTCAAGCACTGTATCATTTAGTATCAAAAAGTATCCCTAATCTGCCTACTGATAATATCGTCATTACTAATCAATTCTTTGAGTACTTTGATTTAAAAAATAATCAAAATTCTACACCTGGCTCAACATTTGCCGAACAACATGAAATTAAAAAGCAAATTGAGCGAGATGTGCAGCGACAAGTACAAGGAATGTTAGGCACATTAATGGGACATGACAAAGTTGTTGTGTCTGTGACGGCTGATGTTGATTTTACACAGGAGAACAGAGAGGAAAATCTAGTCACTCCAGTAGACGAAGAAAATATGGCTGGCATTGCTATTAGCGCCCAAAAAATAACAGAAACCTTTACAGGAAATGCAGATCAAGCAGGTGGCCTTGCTGCTGCTGAGGATCCTGCGGATGTTCCGGGTTCTTCTTATTTAGAAGGAAATGGGGCAAATGGTGATTATGAAAAAATTGAAGAAACGATCAATAATGAAGTAAATAAAATTCGCAAAGAAATAGTTGAGAGCCCATATAAAGTAAGAGATTTAGGCATTCAAGTCATGGTTGAGCCGCCACAGCCAGAGGATCCAGCTTCACTACCTCAGGAAAGAGTAGATGATATAACCAAGATTCTTGCCACGATTGTTCGTACGACAATCGATAAAAAAGCAGGATCAGAAGAATTAACGGATGAAGCGATTAATGACAAAGTTGTCGTTTCAGTTCAGCCATTTAAAGGAAAAGTAGAATTCCCTAATGATGTTAAGCAAGTTCTGCCACTATGGGCTTACATTGTAGCTGGTGTGCTTCTTGCCATAATCGTTCTACTAATCTTCTTATTTATTAGGGCAAGAAGAAAACAAAAAGCAGAAGAACAGGAACTATTGGAAGTTGAGGAAGTCATTCATGTTCCAGACGTTAATGAGGAGCACGAGACAGAAAGCACAATGCGCAAAAAACAGCTTGAAAAAATGGCAAAGGAAAAGCCAGAGGATTTTGCAAAGCTTCTGCGTACTTGGATTGCTGAAGATTAGGGGGTATGGGTAATGGCAAAAAAAGATCAAAAAGAGCTATCGGGTAAGCAAAAAGCGGCCATACTTCTAATATCACTTGGACCTGATGTTGCATCATCTGTATATAAGCATTTAAGTGAAGAAGAAATAGAAAAATTAACCTTAGAAATCTCTGGTGTCAAAAAAGTTGATTCACTGGCAAAAGAAGAAGTCGTAGAGGAATTTCACAATATCGCCTTAGCTCAGGATTATATCTCCCAAGGTGGTATTGGGTATGCAAAAACGGTTTTAGAAAAAGCACTTGGGAATGAGCAGGCAGCTGTTATCATTAATAGGCTAACATCTTCTTTGCAGGTGAGACCTTTCGACTTTGCAAGGAAAGCAGACCCGGCTCAAATCCTTAACTTTATCCAAAATGAGCATCCGCAAACGATAGCATTAATATTATCGTATTTGGATGCAGCTCAGGCAGGGCAAATCCTATCGGAGCTTCCGCAGGAAATGCAAGCAGATATTGCTAAAAGAATTGCCGTCATGGATAGCACAGCGCCAGAAATTATTAATGAAGTGGAACAAATACTCGAAAGAAAACTTTCAGCAACTGTTACACAGGACTACACACAAACTGGCGGAATTGAAGCAGTCGTTGACGTCTTAAATGGGGTTGACCGTTCTACTGAGCGGACAATTTTAGATGCTTTAGAAATTCAGGATCCAGAGCTTGCGGAAGAAATTAAGAAAAGAATGTTTGTTTTCGAGGATATTGTTACCCTCGATAACCGCGCAATACAGCGAGTTATCCGCGATTGTGAAAGTGAAGATCTTATGCTTTCACTTAAAGTTTCAAGCGATGAAGTTAAGGAAATTATTTTCAAAAATATGTCTAAGCGTATGGTTGAAACGTTTAAAGATGAGATGGAATATATGGGGCCAGTTAGACTTCGAGATGTAGAAGAGGCCCAATCACGAATTGTTGCCATTATCCGCCGCCTAGAGGAAGCTGGAGAAATAGTCGTTGCCCGCGGTGGAGGAGATGATATCATTGTCTAGGTTAATCAAAGGAGTGCCGCCTTTAGCTAATCCTGTCCAAAACGACAAAAAAGTCATCGCAATCAAGGTTTTTAAACCGGAAGTTCTAGAAGATGAATTCGTTTCATCTCCAATAATTATGGAAGAACAAGTGCAATCACTGATTGAAGAGGCACAAAGGAAAGCCGAAGAAATATTAAACAGCGCAAGACATGAAGCGGAATTGATTCGTCAGCAGCTAGATGAAAACATTCAAGCCTTTGAGCAAGAAAAAGAAAGAATGGCTGCAGAAGCACATCAAACCGGATTCGAAGCAGGATTAACAGAAGGCCGAGAAAAAGGATATGTAGAATACCATGAAGTCATTCAATCAGCACATGATATCGTAGAATCGTCCAAAAAAGACTACCGAAGCCGTGTTGAATCTTCAGAAAGAGAAATACTTGAGATTGGGATCAAAGTAGCCCAAAAGATATTAGGGAAAACGATCGAAGAGAATGAGGAAGAAATTTTATTTATTGTCAGACGGGCGTTAAAAGAAGCAAGGGACAATCAAGAGGTTCAATTGCATGTTCATCCAAGTCACTATGATTTTCTTCTTTCAAATAAGGAAGAACTAAAAATGATTTTTCCAAAAGAAATAGATTTATTTATTTATCCAGATGATGAATTAGCAGTATCAAGCTGCATCATTGAATCCGTAAATGGGAGAATTGATGCCAGTATTGATAGTCAGCTAGAAGAAATAAAACGAAAGCTTATTGAAATGCTAGAGGGTGAGCAGGAATGAAGCTTTTGGATGTCATTGAGCAAATTGATCAGCTAGACTCCTTTAAACGCTATGGAAGAGTAAAGAGAGTAGTAGGTTTAATGATTGAGTCCCAGGGACCACCTGAAAGCTCGATTGGCGATGTTTGCTATATTCATGTAGGCAATAATCGAAAAAGAACCATTCAGGCGGAAGTAGTCGGTTTTAAAAACGAAGAAGTTATTTTGATGCCATATACAACTATTAATGATATTTCGCCTGGCAGCCTGGTAGAAGCGACATCAAGGCCATTGGAAATAAAAGTTGGGGCTCAGCTGATCGGCTCAGTCATTGACTCGATGGGGCAGCCTCTTGATGGAACCCCATTGCCGAAAGGACTTTCTTCTGCGCCAACTGAGCAGGCTCCGCCCAATCCGCTCCAAAGACCGCCTATTTCTTCCGCTATGGAAGTCGGAGTTCGGATGATCGATAGTTTATTAACTGTTGGAATCGGACAGCGGGTTGGGATTTTTGCAGGAAGTGGTGTAGGGAAGAGTACTCTGCTAGGCATGGTTGCCAGGAATACAACTGCAGATTTAAACGTAATTGCCTTAATTGGAGAGCGTGGCAGGGAAGTGCGTGAATTTATTGAGCGTGACCTTGGTCCAGAAGGCTTAAGCCGTTCTATTGTCGTTGTGGCAACGTCTGATCAACCAGCATTAATGAGAATTAAGGGTGCTTATACAGCAACAGCCATTGCCGAATATTTTCGCGATAAGGGTCTAAATGTCATGATGATGATGGATTCGGTCACAAGGGTGGCGATGGCGCAAAGGGAAGTTGGACTTGCAATAGGTGAGCCTCCAACAACAAAAGGATATACCCCTTCTGTTTTTGCCATTTTGCCAAAGCTTCTCGAAAGAACTGGTACAAATGAAAAAGGATCCATTACAGCATTTTATACTGTTTTAGTAGATGGTGATGATATGAATGAACCCATTGCTGATACAGTCCGAGGGATATTGGATGGTCACTTTGTTCTTGATCGCGCTCTTGCTAATAAAGGTCAATATCCGGCGGTTAATGTGCTGAAAAGCGTCAGCAGGGTAATGAATAATATCGTTCCACCAGAACATATACGAGCAGCTGAGAAATTACGAGAGGCATTGAGTACTTATATGAATGCCGAAGATTTAATTAATATCGGAGCATATAAAAAAGGGTCATCCAGTGAAATTGATGAAGCTATAAGGCTCTATCCTAATATTATTTCCTTCTTAAAGCAGGGAACGCATGAAAAAATAACTTTTCAAGAAAGTGTTTACCAATTAAATAGCCTTTTAGGGAAAGGAGATTAATTTTCATGCAATACCAATTCAAATTTGAAAAAATCCTTACGATTAGAGAAAGAGAGAAGGATGAAGCACTAAACGTTTATAACCAATCAGTCAAAAGATTTGAAACAGCCGCTGAAAAATTGTATGAACTCCTTAAGAAAAAAGAGGATTTAGAAGACTATCAATCTTCAAGGCTAGTTAACGGGTTGCCAGTACAAGAAATTAGGCATCATCAGCACTTTATTCATCAATTGGAAAGAACGATCGAGCATTATCAGCAAATTGTTATGAATGCACGAAATCACATGAATTTTCAGCAGGAAAGGCTGCTGGAGAAAAATGTAGAAGTGAAAAAATATGAGAAAATTAAAGAAAAAGACATGACGAATTTTGCTGAAGATGTAAGGCTGCAAGAGGGAAGGCAAATGGATGATATCTCGATTCAGCATTATATGTATCGGGGAAATTAGGTGGTAAAGTGGACAAAGTACTAGAAGAAAAAAAGCAATCAAAATTTCAAGGCTTCATATTTGTGGTCTTAATTCCTTTATTATTTGCTATTACAGTAGCTCTTATTGTGATGACTATTCTTGGGATTAATGTTTTCGAACTATCAAAGGAATACGGTCAGAAGATTCCGTTTATATCTTCTGCCTTAAATGAAGAAGGTTCCCAAAGCATTGAAGACATAGAGTCAAAAATGATTGAACTTGAAGCGGAAATTAAAGACCGGGAAGCGAAGATTTCTAAGCTTGAAACGGAGATAGAGAATAAAGACGAGGAAATTTCACAAGTGCAATTAGAAAAGGAACGTCTGGAAGAAGAAATTCTTGAACTAACAGCGATGAAAGATGAAAACAAACGTGCATTTAAGGATATTATCAAAACCTATGAAACGATTTCAGCAAAGAAAGCTGCTCCGATACTTTCACAAATGGGTGAGGAAGAAGCTTTACAAATCCTTTCAAGCATTAAAGCAGATACACTAGCAGCTATTATGGAAAAAATGAATCCGGAAGATGCAGCTAGGTATACGGAGCTGTTAACTGCCAATGCTGAAAATCAATTGGAAAACTCTCCGTAATGTAAAAGAGTTAAATGAAAGGGGGTGAAAAAATGGAAATGAGCGGATTAGGAGCAATTAATACGATTGTATCCAACAACGGAAATTCTGGTACAATCGGCAAAATACCAACTGGGTTTGGGGCTTTGGTTGCAGGATTGATGGGGAATTCAACAACCCCTGTACAAGATGAGAAAGCAACAAATAATTTACCTAGTGATGAGCTTGGAAGCTTACTTCAATTTCTGCAGACAACAGATGTTTTTGCACTGGAAAATGGGACTGAGCTAATTGATGGATCAAATCTTAATTCTTCGGAAGTCATCAAAATAATAGAAAATGAATTAAATCTATCCACTGATGAACTTTACGACCTGCTAAGTAAATTTTTCAATGATATTAGTTCTTCTGCAAAGAGTGATAAGTCAAGTGATAAGGATGTTGCCCAAATAGATATGGTCCTTGCACTGATCCAATCGATTATTTCTTTACAAAAGCAAGATATGAAAATAGAACCGAATAAAGACTTTGGACAAGCAATGAAAGCTATCAAACTATTTGAGTTGTTATCTGCACATGAGAATTCTTTAGGGAATCAGTTAAAGTTAAAAGAATTTATAAAGAATATCTCTGAAAAGCTAGAAATGGCATTAAATAGTATGAATTCCTCTGATAGAGGTGAATTTGTAAGGAAAACCTTTCAAACTCTTGTAAATGAATTGAATGGAAAAGTAGTTTCGGGCACTGATAAGGCGGGAGAACAAATCGCAAAAGCATTGAATAAATCTGAGCCTGTTAATCATCAAGGATTCATTCAATTTCAGCAATTATCCAAACCTGAGCAGTTAACTATGCTATCAAGTTCTGGCAGACCTGTTTCAGCTGAGCAGCTGATTGAACAATTTGAATCCATTTTATCAAAAAGCCAATTGTTGAAAAGCGGAGGCACTCAAAGACTATTCCTTAAGTTAAATCCAGAAAATCTCGGATCACTTAGAATAGAGTTAATTCAGAAGGATTCAACAATCATAGCCCGGATTCTTACATCGACCGCAAATGCAAAAGATATGATGGAGTCGCATTTGAACGGGTTAAGACAAGCATTCCAATCGCAAAATATTCAAGTAGAAAGAATTGAGATATCTCAAGCCTTTACTTCTCAGGAGCGTAGCTTGAATCGTGAACAGCAGCAACATGGACAGGAAAGGCAGCAGCAACAGGAAGAGCGTCAAGAAAAACAATCAGGAGATTTTAACCATTCATTCGAAGAAGCACTTCTTAATACAGAAGCGTAGGTGTGATAAACATGACTAATACAATTGATTCGTCCTTAATGCTATCAAGTTATCAAAAGGATCAGAGAAAGACCGGCTCGGATATTTTAGGAAAAGATGACTTTCTAAAAATATTAATGGTCCAGCTCCAAAACCAGGATCCAATGAATCCGATGCAGGATAAAGATTTTATTGCCCAAATGGCCACTTTTTCAACATTAGAGCAGATAACGAATATGGGAAAATCAATGGATAAATTTGTGAAGGTCCAGGAGCAGAGTCAATTAATTGCCTATAACCAATTTGTCGGCAAGGACATTACATGGCATAAAGTTTCTGAAGCAAAGGAACAGGGTGGAACTCCTGTAATTGAGGAAGGAAAAGGGAGAGTAGCATCCGTTCAGTTTAAGGATAATAATGTCCTATTTATCCTTGATGACGGAACGAAACTAGAACCGGGCAATATTTCGCAAATCAACGAAACATCAAAAGAAAATTCGATGGTTCAAGCGAGCATGATGATTGGAAAATCAGTTACATACTTAGCAGATAAAGCAGAAAAAACAGGATTAGTAAAATCAGTTTCCTTTAAAGATGGGAAAACACTGTTTCAATTAGATGATGAAAAGACTACAATCACTGCTTCGCAAATAACAAAAATAGAATAATGAGAAGGTGATTGAATGGATAAAATGATGTTTCATCCGATTCAATCGAAAGCCGTTATAAGCCCGAAGGCCAAACCATTTAAGCCGGAATTGCAAAGCTCTCAAAAATTTGCCGCCCATCTACATACGGCTCTTCAGCCCCAAGGTAAATTAGTAGTGAGTAAACACGCACAGGATCGCATGCAGCAAAGAGGAATTCAAATTAATGAAACTCACTGGAAGCAAATTGCAGACAAAGTTCTCGAAGCTAGAAAAAAGGGTGTAAATGAATCACTCGTATTGCTAAAAGATGCGGCACTCATTGTCAGCGCAAAAAACAATACAGTGATTACGGCAATGGATCGGGAGGAAGCCCGAACACAAATATTCACGAATATTAATGGCACCATTCTATTAGATCAATAAACAAAGGCTGGACCTTTTTAGGGAGCCTAACGCTGCCGACTGACAGAAGCAGCTACATACGAAAGGAGCAATTATATAATGCTACGTTCAATGTATTCAGGGATAAGCGGAATGAAAAACTTCCAAACAAAGCTTGATGTAATTGGTAATAATATTGCTAACGTAAATACTTTTGGATTCAAAAAAGGCCGTGTGACTTTTAAAGATACGATGAATCAAATGGTGGCGGGAGCAAGTGCTGCAACTGAAACTCGTGGTGGCACAAATCCGATGCAAGTTGGACTTGGTTCCTCATTAGCATCTATAGATACCATTCATACAGGATCTAGTTTGCAAACGACTGGTCGTTCTCTTGATTTAGGAATCGATGGTGATGGCTACTTTGTGGTTAAACAAGGTGACCAAACTTTATATTCTAGAGCAGGTAACTTTTATCTTGATGACAATGGAACACTTGTAAATGCGAATGGACTTAAAGTACAAGCTTATAAATCTGGTGTTCTTGAAGATATTACAGTGAATGTGAACGCAACATTACCTGCTCTTGCAACAGGGAATATGAAACTAGAAGGTAGTTTGCCTGATCCAACTACAATACCACCAGGTGAGGGTAGTGAAGTTCAACAGTTGAAAGTTGTAGATTCGAAAGGTGTTGAACATACTTTAGATTATCAATATGTAGTTAATACTGATGGGGATGGCTGGGAAGTAGTATTTACAAATCAAATGGATCCTAATAAAACATCTTTTACAATTGAATTAGATTATTCAGCACCACCTACTTTTTCACTGGACCCAGTTACTATCGATTTAAGTGCTGATTTAAACTTAGCAGATGGAGGTACCGTTACACTAATTGCAGATAAATTGAAACAAGAAGGGGATTCGATTACTGCGCTAGTAAACCCAGATGGGAATTTATCGGGCAAATTAGAAAGCTTTAATATAGGTCCTACCGGAGAAATAAGTGGTGTTTATTCAAATGGCCAAATTAGAAATCTTGGAACAATTGCATTGGCGAAATTTAGTAATACATCCGGTCTATTGAAGGCGGGAAATAATTTATTCCAGGAAACAATTAACTCAGGTACTGCAAACATTAATGTTCCTGGAAACGGCCGTGGTTCGATCGCACCAGGAGCTCTCGAAATGTCCAACGTCGACCTTTCAGAAGAATTCACTGAAATGATCACAGCCCAACGTGGTTTCCAAGCAAATACTAGAATTATCACAACATCTGACGAAATTTTACAAGAGTTAGTTAACCTAAAACGATAGGTAAGGGAGGGACAGGGCCTTAAGGCTTAACGTCCTAAGGCCCTGAACATAATATTGATTAAAGTTAGTCGCCTAAATGGAAAACCATTTACACTAAATGCAGTGTTTATCGAAACGATAGAGTCTTTTCCCGATACAACAATTACGTTAACGAATGGCCGAAAGTATGTTGTGAAAGAATCGGAGGATACTGTATCGAAGCTTGTAAAGGAATTCTATCAATCTGTCAGCCTTTTGGGGCAGCAGCAAATGGGAGAAAGAGAGAATGAAGAATAATAAGCTGGTCATGATCATGTTAATATTGCTTGTGGCTATTGCCTTAGTTGGAGCTGTCGCGATTATTATTGTTAAACAGCTTAATGATAATTCTGGCCCGAAAGAACCGTCAATTGATGAAGTATTAGAGGCATCTGTTGACGTTCCGCAAATTACAACTAATTTAGCAAGCAATGATTTTATCCGTATTTCATTTAAAATTCAAACAGATAGTAAAAAAGCAAAAGAGGAACTAGAAAAAAGAGATTTTCAAGTAAAGGACATCATTATCCAAGAATTATCTGAAATGGCAGCTGAAGATATTCAGGGTAAAGAGGGTCAGAAAAAGCTAAAAGAGGATTTAAAGGGAAAAATCAATACGATTTTGCAAAAAGGTGAAGTTGAACAGGTATATATTACTGAAAATCTCCTCCAATAGAACAACAATATTAAAATTTATAGTCAAAGGCTGGAGGTGAGGTTTCATGTCAGGTGAAGTTTTATCACAGAGTGAAATAGATGCGCTCCTTTCTGCATTATCAACAGGTGAAATGGATGCAGACGAGCTTAAAAAAGAGCAGACTGAGAAAAAAGTTAAGGTCTATGACTTTAAAAGGGCGCTGCGCTTTTCAAAGGATCAAATTAGAAGTTTAACTAGAATCCATGAAAATTTTGCACGGCTGTTAACTACTTTCTTCTCTGCACAATTAAGAACTTATGTCCAAATTACTGTCGCATCAGCCGATCAGATTCCATATGAAGAGTTTATTAGGTCCATCCCGAAAATGACGATATTAAATGTTTTTGAGGTGCCCCCTTTAGATGGAAGAATCCTGATGGAAGTCAATCCCAATATTGCTTACGCATTAATGGACAGAATGATGGGCGGCAAAGGCTCGAGTATAAATAAGGTTGATAATTTAACAGAAATTGAAACAAAAATTATGTCTACCACTTTTGAACGAGCATTTGAGAATTATATGGAAGCCTGGAGCACGATTGAAGAAATTGATCCTCAGCTAATGGATTTCGAGGTCAATCCTCAATTTCTGCAAATGGTGTCGCCGAATGAAACAGTTGTAGTGATCTCGTTAAATACGACAATTGGTGAAACGAGCGGAATGATGAATATTTGTATTCCACATGTCGTCCTTGAGCCAATTATCCCTAAACTATCTGTACACTATTGGATGCAAACAGATAAAAAGGAGAGAGCTCCTGAAGAGTTAAACAGGCTTGAAAATCATATCCAACGTGCGGAAGTATCCGTTGTCGGAGAACTTGGCCATTCGGAAATCAGCATTCAGGATTTTCTTATGTTAGATATCGGTGATGTTATCGAGCTAAATAAACCAATTGATCAGCCTTTACTGATTAAAGTAGGGGATATACCTAAATTTCTCGGACAGCCAGGAAAAGTAAACAAAAAACTTGCAATTCAAGTATTAGACATTGTGAAAGGGGGAGGCGACGATGATGAGCGATGATATGCTTTCACAAGATGAAATAGATGCGCTATTACGCGGGGTAGATGACGATGATGAGTCTGATTTATTTGATGATACTTTAAATGTAGAAGACTACCTATCTCCAATGGAGCAGGATGCTTTAGGAGAAATTGGGAACATTTCGTTTGGAAGCTCAGCAACAGCATTGTCAACCTTACTAAACCAAAAAGTAGAAATTACGACACCATCAGTAACGACCATACCGCCTAAAAAATTACATGATGAATTTCCGCATCCTTATGTTGCGATCCAGGTTAGTTATACGGAAGGATTTTCGGGAAGTAATTTATTAGTCATTAAACAAACAGATGCTGCGATTATTGCAGATTTAATGTTGGGTGGAAATGGACAAAACCCAGCCGATCTTTTGGGGGAAATTCAGCTAAGTGCTGTGCAGGAAGCGATGAACCAAATGATGGGTTCTGCGGCAACTTCAATGTCTACCATTTTTAGCAAAAGAGTAGATATTTCACCTCCTACCATTGATATTTTAGATATTCCCCAGGGAGAGGGTACAAATCGCATTCCTGGAGAAGATATATTGGTTAAAATCTCCTTCCGTTTGAAAATTGGGGACTTAATTGATTCTAATATTATGCAGCTTTTGCCACTGCAATTTGCTAAAAGTTTAGTCAACGAATTGTTAAATCCGGGAGGAGAACCGGAGAATATTTCAGGTACAATGAAAGAAGTTGAGGATTCCGTCCCAATGTACCAAGATTCCGAGGTTACACTGGATAAACAGCCTGTAGACACATTCGCTCAGGAAAATAGTTTTTCTCAGAACCCGTATTCAGAAAGAGAAATGGTTCCGCCAAATGGGGGATGGCAGCAAGCTCCTCAAGGGCAGCATGTACAACAGGTACATCAAGCTTATCAGGCACAGCCAGCATACTATCCGCCACCACAAGCAGCGAGCCATCAAAATGGTCCGCAGCATTTTGGTTCTGCGTTACCTGGCGGAGTACAGCCAACTGTTCAGCCTGCAGTTTTTTCAAGCTTTGAACCATATTCACTTCAAGAATCTGAATCGAAAAATTTAAACATGCTACTTGATATTCCACTGCAAGTAACCGTTGAACTAGGAAGAACAAAACGATCAGTGAAAGAAATCCTAGAGTTATCTGCTGGATCGATCATTGAATTAGATAAACTTGCAGGGGAACCCGTTGATATTCTAGTCAATAATCGCTTAATTGCTCAAGGAGAGGTAGTTGTGATTGACGAGAACTTCGGAGTACGTGTAACAGACATCATTAGTCAAAGTGACCGAATAAAAAAACTTAAATAAGCACGGGGGTTAACAGTAATGGCGCACAAAATTTTAATTGTAGATGATGCAGCTTTCATGAGAATGATGATTAAGGATATTCTTTCAAAAAATGGGTATGAAGTAGTCGGAGAAGCAGCAGATGGTGCTCAGGCAGTTGAAAAGTATAAAGAGTCTCAGCCAGATTTAGTAACAATGGATATTACAATGCCCGAAATGGATGGAATTACTGCTCTTAAAGAAATTAAAAAAATTAATCCGAATGCTAAGGTTATTATGTGTTCCGCGATGGGACAGCAGGCAATGGTTATTGATGCCATTCAGGCAGGGGCAAAGGATTTTATCGTAAAACCATTCCAGGCTGACCGTGTGATCGAGGCTATTTCCAAAACTTTAGGCTAATGAATATTTCATTTAGAGGGTGCAGTATATTGCTATATTTCAAGCGGACAATTTTTACGCTGTTTTTAATGAGCTTTGCTCTGCTAGGGATTCATGCACCAGCCTACGCAGAGCAAGTAAATAGTGTAAAAGATTGTATAGAACATCCAGATACATGCGATCAAGATCAGCTTCCTCAAAAACAGGATACAGCCAAGAATGAACAACCCGTTAAGGTTGGATTAAATCTTTTTGATTTTGTCAAAATGATTTTTGCCACTGTCTTTGTTGTAGGACTATTATATTTCATGCTTAAAATTATTAATAAGAAAAGTAAAATGTATAAAAGCTCCCAGCTTGTTGAGAATTTAGGCGGAACGGCATTAGGCACAAACCGTTCAGTACAATTAATAAAGGTTGGGAAGAGGATCTTAATTGTTGGTGTAGGAGAAAATATACAGCTTTTGAAAGAAATCGAAGATCAAGAGGAGTATAATCAGCTTCTGACCGATTATAACGAAAAGATGGAACAGCTTGTACAACCAAGCGATATTGTGACAAGGGTACTTCAAAGAAGAAAAAGTGTACATCAAGATGAGAAACAAGGGAACCAATTTCAAAGCATACTCAAACAACAATTGGAAGATATCACAAAAGGAAGAAAGCAATTATATAAAGAAATGGAGAAGAAAGGGTCAGACGAGCGATGAATGAATTTATGGAGTTTTTTAACAATAGTTCGCCTGCCAATGTTTCAACATCTGTGAAGCTTATATTAATGCTTACAGTTTTATCATTGGCACCCAGCATTCTCATTTTAATGACTTGCTTTACAAGAATCATAATTGTTCTCTCCTTTGTCAGAACGGCGCTTGCCACTCAGCAAATGCCTCCTAATCAAGTACTAATCGGATTAGCTTTATTTCTTTCATTTTTTATCATGGCACCTACCTTTCAGCAAGTAAATGAAGAAGCACTTACACCATTATTTAATGAAGAAATTAATTTAGAACAAGCATACGAAAAAGCATCGATCCCATTTAAGGAATTTATGAGTGCCCATACGAGACAAAAGGATTTAGCCTTGTTCCTTGAATATTCGAAAGCAGAGCCACCTAAATCAATTGAGGAAATTCCATTAACAGCTCTTGTCCCGGCTTTTGCCATTAGTGAAATAAAAACAGCTTTCCAAATTGGATTTATGATTTTTATTCCATTTCTTGTAATTGACATGGTGGTTGCGAGTGTTCTTATGTCGATGGGAATGATGATGCTGCCTCCAGTGATGATTTCATTGCCATTTAAAATATTATTATTTGTTCTTGTGGATGGATGGTATCTCGTTGTTAAATCTCTTTTACAAAGCTTTTAAGCAGGTGAAAATAATAAATGACTCCTGAATCCGTAATAACAATTGCAGAACAAGGAATTATGACGGTTTTATTCATAAGTGGTCCATTGCTGGTGCTCGCGCTAGTTGTCGGGTTAATCGTCAGTATCTTTCAAGCAACAACACAAATACAAGAACAGACACTAGCTTTTATTCCAAAAATTGTTGCCGTATTAGCAGGACTCGTTTTCTTCGGTCCGTGGATGCTCAGCCATATGCTTTCATATGCTGGAGAAATATTTTCGAATTTAACTAGATTTGTAGGATGATCATATGGTGAATTTCTTACCGGCGTTCCCGGCCTTTTTACTTATTTTCGTAAGGGTAACATCTTTTTTTCTGATGATGCCCCTTTTTTCATATCGCTCTATACCAACAGCTGCAAAAATTGGCTTAGGCTTTTTCATGTCATTGGTTATGGTGTTTACCATAGATACACCTGCGTTAGAAATAGACAATCATTATTTTTTATTAATTATCAAAGAAGCGCTTGTAGGGCTTTTAATTGGATTTATAGCGTATTTAATTTTATCGGCCATACAAATTGCCGGCGGTTTTATTGACTTTCAGATGGGATTTGCCATTGCAAACGTCATCGATCCGCAAACAGGTGCACAAAGCCCGCTTATGGGTCAATATTTATACACGATTGGACTCTTTTTCTTACTCACTGTCAATGGCCATCATCTATTATTAGATGGGGTATTTTATAGCTATCAGTTTATCCCTTTAGAACAGCCATGGATTTCATTTGGGAATGAAAACATGGCGGAATATGTAGTAAAAGCATTTAATTCTATGTTTATTATTGCCTTTCAAATGTCAATCCCAGTAGTAGGCAGTTTGTTTTTAGTAGATATTGCTTTGGGAATTGTTGCGCGGACAGTTCCCCAACTCAATGTATTTGTCGTGGGACTTCCATTGAAGATAGGTGTAAGCTTTATTGTTCTTTTAACAGTAATGAGCATTATGCTGCTCGTAGTTTCCCAATTATTCGAAATGATGTTAAGCACGATGCGCGGCCTAATGGATATTATTGGGGGAACCTAACAGATGAAACGATTAATTGCCTTAGACCTGCAATACTTTGCAGGAGAAAAAACGGAAAAAGCAACACCGAAGAAAAGGCAGGATTCAAGGAAAAAGGGACAAGTAGCAAAGAGCCAGGATGTTAACACGGCCGTTGTCCTATTAGGTGTTTTTACATTCCTTCTATTTGCAGGGTCTTATTTAAAGGATATTGTTTTTTATATTATGACACATACTTTTAATCAGTTAATGCTAATGGAATTGACTGAAGCAAATATACAAATCCTATTTTTAGCCATCCTGAAGGAACTTGTGTTCTTATTAGGCCCGATCATGCTTGTTGCCATGCTTTCGGGAATTATCGCCAATTATGCCCAGGTAGGATTTTTATTTTCTACAGAAGCTATTCAGCCGAAACTAGAAAAGCTGGATCCAATTAAAGGTTTTAAACGGATTTTTTCAGTAAGAGCCATCGTTGAACTTTTAAAATCAATCTTAAAAATTGGCTTTGTAGGGATTATCACCTTTATGGTTTTATGGAACAGAATTGATGAAATCCTGATCCTATCACAAAAAACAGTAGGGGCCGCACTGGCAACGATTGGCAGCTTAACGGTGCAAATGGGTTTGTATGCCTCAGGTGCCCTGCTATTTCTATCAATATTAGATTTCTTATATCAGAAATATGATTTTGAAAAAAACATCCGAATGTCGAAGCAAGATATTAAAGACGAGTATAAAAATATTGAAGGGGATCCCCTTATCAAATCAAAAATAAAACAGAAACAACGGGAAATGGCAATGAGAAGAATGATGCAGGAGGTTCCGAATGCGGATGTCGTCATAACTAATCCAACTCATTTCGCCGTTGCTTTAAAATATGATGAGGCAAAACTCGATGCACCCTATGTTGTCGCAAAAGGGGTCGACTTTGTTGCTCAAAAGATAAAAATGATTGCTAAAGAAAAGGATATTATAACTGTTGAAAATCGGCCTCTAGCGAGAGCTTTATATAGTCAGGCAGAAATTGGTGATGCGATTCCTGAGGAATTTTTCAAAGCAGTCGCGGAAATTCTTGCCCATGTATATAGAATGAAAAAGAAAATTTAATGATCTCTATACATTTATAGAGTGCTTTAGAAAAACTTTGGATACGAATAGTCAATCAGCTTTAGCCAGGTTTTTCTTTTTAGGAGAGGAATTTTATGTCAGGAAGAGATTTATCCGTATTAGTAGCCGTCATTTTAATTGTAGCTATGCTTATTATCCCTTTTCCAACGTGGCTTCTAAGTATACTAATCTTAATTAATATTACATTGGCACTCATAGTCTTACTGACGACAATGAATATGAGTGAGCCGCTTCAATTTTCGATATTTCCATCATTATTGTTATTATTGACACTTTTCCGATTAGGATTAAATGTATCTACAACACGTTCGATCCTTTCAACAGGTGATGCAGGCGGAGTTGTCCATACTTTTGGTACGTTCGTTGTCGGTGGGAATCTTGTTGTCGGACTAGTTGTATTTTTAATTTTGGTCATTATTCAATTTATCGTTATTACAAAAGGAGCTGAGCGTGTTTCTGAGGTCGCTGCAAGATTTACCCTTGATGCGATGCCAGGGAAACAGATGAGTATTGATGCCGATTTAAATGCTGGTATGATTTCAGAGCAAGAAGCCCGTGCACGCCGTGAAAAGGTAAGTAGAGAAGCGGATTTTTATGGTTCAATGGATGGTGCAAGTAAATTCGTTAAAGGGGATGCAATTGCAGGAATCATTATCGTCTTAATCAACCTGATTTTTGGGATTGTGATCGGTGTAATGCAGCTAGGACTGTCGGTAGCTGATTCTGCCTCAAAATTTTCACTATTAACGGTAGGGGATGGCCTAGTTAGCCAAATTCCTGCACTTCTTATTTCGACTGCAACAGGTATTGTTGTAACAAGAGCAGCTTCGGACGGAAATCTTGGTAAAGATATTACAACTCAATTATTTGCATTTCCAAAAATGCTATATGTTACTGCGGGAACGATATTTTTATTAGGGCTGTTTACTCCAATTAGTGATTTGCTAACGATTCCAATTGCGGCGCTTCTTTGTTTTGGGGGATATATGATAAACCGTACACCTGAGCAAGGAAAGGAACAGCTGCTGGAAATCGATGAAGAACAAGAAGCCGGTGAAATGAAAAGTCCGGAAAGCGTTGTTAGTTTATTAAACGTGGATCCAATTGAATTTGAATTTGGATATGGGCTTATTCCGTTAGCCGATGCCAACCAAGGCGGAGATCTCCTTGATCGGATCGTTATGATAAGAAGGCAGCTAGCGATTGAATTAGGTTTAGTTATTCCAGTGGTACGAATACGAGATAATATTCAGCTGCAGCCCAATGAATATAGACTAAAAATCAAGGGAAATGAAATGGCTAGGGGCGAGCTGCTGCTTGATCATTATTTAGCGATGAGCCCTGGTATTGATGACGATTCAATTGAAGGCATTGATACGATTGAACCTTCCTTTGGACTGCCAGCTAAATGGATTACAGAGGATATGAAGGAACAGGCAGAAATATTTGGCTATACAGTAGTGGATCCGCCTTCTGTCGTTTCAACTCATATTACAGAAGTGATTAAGGGAAATGCGCATGAACTAATCGGACGACAAGAAACGAAACAATTGATAGATCACCTTAATGAGAGCTATCCAATTCTTGTTGAGGAAGTTACACCAAACCCACTATCAGTTGGAGAAGTGCAGAAAGTACTGGCAAAGCTGTTAAAAGAAAATGTATCCATTCGAAACTTGCCAATCATCTTCGAGACACTAGCTGATTTTGGAAAAGTAACTAGCGACACTGAATTACTTACAGAATATGTACGGCAAGCATTAGCAAGGCAAATCACAAATCAATTTTCTCAAGGAGCTGAATCACTGAAAGTGGTAACACTTTCCGGGAAAGTGGAGAAACTAATTGCTGAAGGGATCCAACAAACGGAACATGGTAATTATTTATCGATGGATCCGACTGTTTCCCAATCCGTCTTAGAATCAATCGCTTCACAGGTAGAGCAATTGTCTTTAATGGAACAAACACCGATTGTATTATGTTCACCTGCAGTAAGAATGTATGTACGTCAATTAACCGAAAGATATTTCCCGCAAATTCCAATTCTTTCGTACAACGAACTTGAAGCAAATGTAGAAGTACAGAGTGTAGGGGTGGTGAATTTAGATTGAAGGTAAAAAAATTTATTGCTCCTTCCATGTCTGAAGCCATGAAGCATATCCGAGCAGAGCTTGGGAGTGATGCAGTTATTTTAAATTCGAGAGAGGTTCATTCTGGCGGTTTTCTAGGGCTTTTCAAAAAACGTAATATCGAAGTAATTGCAGCTACTGATCAACTGGGAGGTTCCCAACCGAAATCAATCACAAAAACAAAGTCTTCGGCCACTCCGGATTCGAATCGGAATTTTAAGATAGAGAACGTAATGAAATATAATATTAATAGTGAAAATAATAAGCCTTCTGATGACGTAATGAAAGAAATCAATGAATTAAAGTTACAGCTAAAGGCAATGTCTGTTTCGAATTCGGAATTAGGACCTGTCTACCCTGAACACTTAAAGCTGATGCAGAAATTATTAAAGGAACAGGACATTCAAGAATCCATTCAGAACAAAATACTAACGTTACTTCTTGAAAAATGGTATGTAAATGGGGCAAATGCATCGATTAATGAGGTATATTCTTGGCTAGAAAGGTACATGGCTGACCAGCTTACTGAAATACCATTTGGAGGAATTTCCTTTAAGAAAAAGTATATTAATGTAGTCGGACCTACAGGTGTCGGAAAAACAACCACTCTGGCCAAGATTGCAGCTGAATGTGTGATCAATCATAAAAAGACAGTTGCCTTTATCACTACAGATACGTATCGTATTGCAGCGATTGACCAATTAAAAACATATGCAAAAATTTTAAATGTGCCAATGGAAGTTTGCTATACAGTTGATGATTTTAAAAAGGCAGCAAATCAGTTCAATGATTATGATCTTGTTCTAATTGATACAGCAGGCAGAAACTTTAGAAACAAGCAGTATGTAGAAGATTTAAAACAGGTAATTGATTTTGATCATGACATGGAAACCTATCTAGTTCTCTCACTTACTTCAAAACAAAGGGATATGGAAGATATATATAAACAGTTCTCAATTATAGAAATTGATAAATTTATTTTTACAAAAGCGGATGAAACCTCTAGCTACGGAGCGATGTATAATTTGATCACAAAATACAACAAGGGTGTTGCCTATATGACAAATGGTCAAAATGTTCCAGACGATATGATTGAAGTAAAGCCAAGTACAATAGCAAAAACCATTATTGGGGTCGAATAAAATGAAAGACCAGGCAGAAGAATTACGATTACGATTAAGAGCAAATAAATTAAGGAAAAATCCTAGAACGTTAGCGGTTGTAAGCGGTAAGGGAGGAGTAGGTAAATCTAACTTTTCTCTCAATTTTGCAATATCCTTAACGAAGAAGGGATTCGCTGTACTACTTTTCGATATGGATTTAGGCATGGGTAATCTCGATATATTGATGGGAACGTCATCAGAGTATTCAATCGTTGATTATTTTGAAGGACGAGTTTCATTAAAGCAAGCGATAATGCATGGTCCTGAGGGGCTAAAATATATTGCAGGTGGTTCTGGACTTTCCCACATCGTACATTTAGATGAAAACAGGGTAGAACATTTTACAGAAGAGCTCTCTGTTTTATTTTGTGAATATGACTATGTCATTTTTGATATGGGTGCTGGTATTACAAATGAATCAATTAAATTTATCCTTTCAGCTCAAGAGATTGTGTGTATCACAACCTCAGAACCTACAGCGATTACAGATGCCTATTCGATGCTGAAACACATTCATTTAGTTGACTCTTCAATCCCCTACTATATTGTCATTAATCGAGTCGAGAGTGAAAAGGAAGGGCAAATTACCTATAACCGTATTTCTAAAGTATTGCAGAATTTTCTTGGGAGGGAATCCTTCTATCTTGGAATGCTCCCGGATGACCGAGCGATCCAGCAAGCTGTTAGAAGGCAAACCCCTTTTATTCTAAATAATGAAAAGTCCCCAGCTTCAAAGTCAATTATTGAAATTGCTGAACGGTATAAAGACAGGCATTTTCAAGATAAACAGTCAGTAAATGGCTTTCCATTTATAACAAAACTAAAGCGATTTCTCTTCGAAAGGTAGGCGTCCTCATTGAGAAAAATTAATGTACTAGTTGTAGATGATTCGGCCTTTATGAGGAAGCTAATTTCTGATTTTCTTAAAGCAGACCCCCGAATAGAAGTAATTGGAACGGCGAGAAATGGTGAAGATGGACTAAAAAAGGTAAGAGAATTGAATCCAGATGTTGTCACAATGGATGTTGAAATGCCCTTATTAAATGGACTGGATGCTCTTAAACAAATTATGATTGAACATCCAGTTCCAGTTATTATGCTTTCTAGTACGACAAAAGAAGGTGCAGAAAACACGTTAACAGCTATACAAAATGGCGCTTTTGATTTTATTGCTAAGCCTTCAGGTGCGATATCTCTCGATTTACATAAAATTAAAGAAGAATTAGTTCAAAAAGTCATCTTAGCAAGCAAAGTAAGCAGGAAACATTTGATAAATTTAGCATCTAATAGAAATTTATCTATAAAACATGAAGAAAGATATAGTAAAATAGAACTAAGTGAAACTAGTAATAATATTAGGAATCCATATACAAAAAAAATAATTTGTATTGGAACATCTACAGGTGGCCCGAGAGCTCTGCAAAAGGTCTTAACCAGAATTCCGTCTACTATTGATGCTGGCATCCTTATCGTTCAGCACATGCCCGCTGGATTTACGAAATCATTAGCAAACAGATTGGATTCACTTTGTGGAATATCTGTAAAAGAAGCAATCGATGGTGAAATTGTTCAAAAGGGAACTGCCTATATAGCTCCGGGCGGTTTTCATCTAAAAGTAAAGCAATCGGGCAATAATTTGCTTACATGCTTGGAAAAATCAGATTTAAGAAATGGCCATAGACCTGCAGTGGATGTCCTCTTTGAATCAGTAAGCGAAATTAAGGATTACAAGAAGGTAGCTGTCATCATGACTGGAATGGGGTCAGATGGATCACATGGACTTATTACTCTTAAAAATTCCGGTAAAGTAACTGCCATCGCTGAATCACAAGAAACGTCAATCGTTTTTGGAATGCCAAAAGCTGCTATTGCTACAAGATTAATAGATGAAATTCAAGATGTGGATAAAATTGCAGATTCAATTTTGAAATATGTTTAATGCGGAGGGCTGAGGGCTCATGGATATGAACCAATATTTAGAAGTCTTTATTGAGGAAAGTAAAGAGCATTTGCAAGCTTGTAATGAACAGCTGCTTGAGCTTGAAAAGAACCCAGAGAATATTTCGATTGTTAATGAAATTTTCCGCTCGGCACATACGTTAAAGGGAATGTCAGCAACGATGGGATATGAAGACTTAGCAAAATTAACCCATCAAATGGAAAATGTTCTTGACGCCATTCGAAATCATAAGCTTACATTTAATCCTGAGATACTTGATGTCATTTTCCTTGCTGTTGATGACCTTGAAGCAATGGTCCAATCAATTGCAGAAGGCGGAGACGGAAAAAGAGACGTAGCAGAAGTAGTAGAAAAATTATTAATGATAGAAAAGGGAGAAAGCGTAAACCAAATAGCAAAATCCGAGGTGGCAGCTGCTGTTGCAGAGCATAAACCAACAGTTAAAAGTGTTTATGATGAGTTTGAACTGACTGTTATGCAGCAATCAAAGGAACAGGGCTTTGAAACTTTTGAAGTAACGGTTTCATTGAGAGAAGATTGTTTACTGAAAGCAGCAAGAGTGTTTATGGTTTTTGAAATTCTTGAAAAAATCGGTGAAGTGATTAAGGCAAATCCCTCGGTTGAGCAATTAGAGGAAGAACAATTTGATCAAGAATTTACAGTCACAATCGTATCTAAAGAAGTTAAAGAAGATATTCATAAGAAAGTGATGAAGGTTTCTGAGGTAGAAAGAGTTGATGTTCATATTTTATCATTGGAAGCCATTCGTCAATCTGAGTTAGATGCACCTGAATTAATTAAGAGCAACGGGCCAATTTTCGAAGAAAAGGAAACGGCAGAAAATAGTGTTGCAAAGCAGCAGGAAGAAAAGAAGGCCGGAGCATCTTCTTCATCAGCTAAAAACTCTAGTAGTAAAACAATCCGGGTAAATATTGAAAGACTTGATATTTTAATGAATTTATTTGAAGAATTAGTCATTGACCGGGGGCGTCTTGAACAAATTTCCCGTGATTTAAATAATCAGGAGCTGCATGAAACAGTTGAGCATATGACTAGAATTTCAGGTGATTTACAAAATATTATTTTAAACATGCGCATGGTTCCTGTGGAAACAGTATTTAATCGATTCCCGCGGATGGTTCGTCAATTAGCCCGTGACTTGGACAAGAAGATCAATCTTGAGATAATCGGGGCTGAAACGGAATTAGACAGAACAGTTATTGATGAAATTGGCGATCCGCTCGTCCATTTAATTAGAAACGCCCTTGACCATGGGGTTGAAACACCTGAAATTAGAAAAGCTAACGGAAAGAACGAAGAAGGCACAGTTATTCTTAAAGCTTACCATAGTGGAAATCATGTCTTTATTGAAATAGAAGATGATGGTGCTGGAATTAATCGGGATAAGGTGCTTGCAAAAGCGATTAAAAATGGAATCGTCACCGGGCAGGCAGCTGTAACGATGACTGACAAGCAAGTGTTTGAGCTTATACTTGCTTCTGGCTTCTCAACTGCCGAGAAGATTTCTGACGTTTCAGGCCGAGGAGTAGGTCTAGACGTTGTAAAAAGCACAATTGAATCATTAGGCGGTACCATATCAATCGATTCAACCCTAGGCAAAGGCTCGATCTTCTCGATCCAATTGCCGCTTACTTTATCGATTATTTCGGTCATGCTTACTGAAATACAAAAAGAAAAATTTGCTATCCCTTTATCTTCAATTATTGAAACAGCCATTGTGAAAAAATCTGATATTCTAAATGCCCATAATCAAAGAGTCATCGATTTTAGAGGCAAGGTTGTGCCGCTTCTTTTCCTAAAAGAAATCTTCGAGGTACCGGTTTTTGAAGAAGAGGATGAATTTTACTCTGTTGTCATTGTTAGAAAAGGGGACAAGATGGCTGGACTTGTTGTTGATTCTTTTATTGGCCAGCAGGAAGTTGTCTTAAAGTCTCTCGGTAACTATTTAACAAATGTATTTGCTATCTCTGGGGCTACTATCCTTGGTGATGGTCAGGTAGCATTAATTGTAGATTGCAACTCGTTAATTAAGTAAACCGTTTTCTTCGTACCATAAATTTTCGATTGTCTAGTAAGGAGTGGGTCAGGATGGCTGAGACAATAGCTTCTGATATTAAATTAATCGTTTTTCAGCTTATGAATAAGGAGTATGCAATCCCAGTAAATCAAGTTCGGTCCATTGAGAAAATTGAGCATATTACGAGAGTGCCAGGAACAGAAAAGTTTATTAAAGGGGTCATTAACCTTCGAGGAGTCATAACGCCAATCATTGATCTTCGCAGCAGATTTGGGCTTGATGAAGTAGGCTATTCGGACAGTACCCGAGTCATCATTGCAGGTCTTAATGATTTAGAGGTCGGTTTCATCGTTGATTTAGCTAATGATGTTATCGACATTCCAGTTCACTCTATTGAACCGCCACCCGAAGTTGTAGGTGTGCTTGAGGCTGATTATATTAATGGTGTTGCTAAGATCGGAAATCGTTTATTAATACTAATTGACCTTGAAAAGATCTTAAATACAGAAGAACGTTTAAGTTTACTAGGAAATGAAGGATGAACAAATGAATTTTCTTGAAAAAATTTCATCAATGCACCTCGATATATTGAAAGAGATTGGAAATATTGGGGCTGGACATGCTGCTACTGCGCTATCTAAGTTATTAAATAAAAAAATCGACATGAAAGTGCCAGACGTCAGAATCGTTTCATTTGATGAAATGATGAATATGATGGGCGGAGCAGATAATGTTGTTGCAGGGGTGTTCCTCAGAATTGAAGGTGATGCCCCTGGCAGCATGTTTTTTGTCTTGCCGGTTGAACAGGCTTCTAGATTTATTCGGGAAATGATCGGGGATGAAAGCTTTAGCTTTGATTCTCAGCCTTATAATGAATTGGGATTATCTGCTTATCAGGAGCTTGGAAACATCTTATCCGGATCGTATTTATCCTCTCTTTCTGATTTCACGAATTTATCATTATATCCTTCTGTACCAGCATTAAGCATCGATATGGCTGGTGCAATAATAAGCTATGGACTGATCGAATTATCACAAGTCAGCGATTTCGCCATTGTTATTGATACAGCACTTAATGATGATGGGGCAGATAAAGAAACAGTAAAGGGTCATTTTTTCTTACTGCCGGATCCAGAATCCTTCGATACAATTTTTAAATCTTTGGGAGTTTAACAAAATGATTGAATGTAAAGAAGTTATTAAAGTGGGAATTGCAGATTTGAATATTGTTAAAACCCCTAATACGATACGCACCTCTGGATTAGGTTCTTGTGTTGGAGTGGTGGTATATGATCAGCAGCGGGAAATTGCAGGACTTTCACATATTATGCTTCCTGATTCGACCCTTGCAAAGGCTGGCAATATAAATATTGCCAAATATGCAGATACAGCTGTGAAAGAATTAGTGTCGAAACTTATTCAAAATGGTGCAAGAGCGTATTCTTTAAAGGCAAAAATTGCAGGCGGGGCTCAAATGTTTCATTTTTCTTCAGGCAGTGATGTTATGCGGATTGGTCCTAGAAATGTAGAAGCTGTAAAGGCAGAGCTATCATCACTTAAAATTTCAATTGTTTCTGAAGATGTCGGCGGAAATAGCGGAAGAACGATAGAATTCAATCCGCAGACATGCATTTTGCATATCCGGACAGTAAATAAGGGTGTACAGGAAATTTAGTCAGCTTCTTTCAAAGCGAGATGGCTGTTTTTCCTTTTTTACTATATTCGGTAATGGATTGTTTTTGACTAGAGTATTTATGATCATTCAAGGAATAGGAAACGTTTGAGGAGGATGACCATGGCGCATCAAACGACAGAGGACCAACGATATTGGCATAATTGGGTCAGCTCACGTGATAATCAAGCAGGGGATTACCTTGTAAAAAAATATATGCCGCTAGTGAGTTATCATGTCCAGCGGATTTCCGTAAATCTTCCTAGAAATGTTTCACGAGATGATTTACGAAGTTTGGGGATGATGGGATTATATGATGCCTTGGAAAAATTCGATCCAAATCGGGATCTAAAGTTTGATACATATGCATCCTTCCGAATTAGAGGTGCTATTTTAGACGGTTTAAGAAAAGAGGATTGGCTCCCGCGGAATACGAGGGAAAAGGCGAAAAAAATTGAAGCTGCAATTGAAAAACTCGAGCAGCGTCTGATGAGAAATGCTAGTATTGAGGAAATCTCCTCTGAACTAAATATGAGTGAAGAAGAAGTGCAATCTGTAATAAATGAACATTTTTTTGCAAACATTCTTTCAATGGATGAAAAGTTAAATGATCAAGATGATAAAGAGGGCAACTCTTATATTATTAAAGATGATCGTGCGGAAATTCCTGAAGTGAAAATAGTGAAAGATGAAATGATTCGTGAGCTGATTGAAATGATTTCTTTACTCAATGAAAAAGAACAGCTTGTGATAAGTTTGTTTTATAAAGAAGAATTGACTTTAACAGAAATTGGTCAAGTGATGGGTCTATCGACTTCAAGAATTTCACAGATTCATTCAAAGGCAATTTTTAAACTAAGAAATGCATTAATAAAAGTTATTTAGGATTGCCACTTATGAAGGAGGAAGCTTAAATGGAAGAGCATTATCGAATAATTATAACGAAGGATCGTTTAACAGCAAAAATTGATTTAGTTTCGAATGTAGAAAATGACTTTTCCATTAAAAAGAGTGATATTGAACAATTTCTTTTTAAAGAAAAGATATCTTTCGGAATCATTGAGGATGTGATGAATCAGATTTGTGAAAACCCACAATCCTTAAGTTATCCATCCATTATTGCTGAAGGCATCCCGCCTAAAAATGGGGTGGATGCCTACCTTCTAAATGAAGTTCAACATGACAAAAAAGAGGTAAGAGAAAAATTTAACTTCCGAAAAGTTCTTCAAATCCCATCTGTTTCAAGTGGCCAGCCTCTTGCTTCAGTTGTCCCGCCCACTCCAGGTACAGAAGGAATGGATGTATTTGGAAAAAGGATTCCCGCTAAAAATGGAAAACCCCTTAAAATAAGACCAGGAAAAAATGTAATATTAAATAATTCAAGATTTTATTCAACTTCTGATGGTCAATTAAGCCTTACAGACAAAATGATCACCGTGAATCCCGTTTTTGAAGTCAATGGTGATTTGGATTTAAAAACAGGAAATGTAGATTTTATTGGCAATGTCGTTATTAGAGGAAATGTACCTAGCGGATACGAAATAAAGGCTGGCGGAGATGTTAGAATATTCGGATTAGTAGAGGCTGCAAATATTCACGCTGAAGGAAATATCATTATTTCTGGAGGAATTACAGGAGGAAATAAAGGGATGATCTCAAGCGTAGGCAATGTTCAGGCAGTTTACTTAAATCAGGCAAATGTGCATGCTGGTCACGATGTCATCATAGAGTCCTCCATTTTACACAGTAAAATTCGAGCAGGCTCCTCCATTTTAGGCAAAAATGCATTCGTAATTGGCGGAATTCTTACAGCTAATAAAGAAATACATGTAAAAGAAGTTGGAAACCACTTGTTTACAAAAACGGAACTACAAGCTTATTTAGATACGTCTTTAACTGAAAGAGAGAAAGAGTTACATTTAGAAAGAGCGAAATTACATGGTAATCTTGAGAAATTATCAAATATTGAGCAGAAGCTTGCAAAGCTAACCGGGAATTTATCACAGGAACAAAAAGTTGTTATTCTCAAGCAAAGATCTACAAAACAACATATTGTTGAGCAGATCATAAAAGTAGATGATGAGCTCAGGCAATTGGAGGAAGCAATAAACGAAAGACAAGACTCTTCCATTTATATTTATGAGACTGTATATCCAAATACTACTTTGCGTTTTGGGAAGTATGCTATGCAATTGCAGCACAAACAATCATCGGCTCGTTTTCTACTTCAAGGCGGGGAAATCATGTCTGAGCCTATTCTATAGACAGTAAAAATGACTTATTAGAGATGGGTGTGGAACTATGAGTTTGAAGTCGATTGAAATGCAAGTTGCTTTACCAAGGACAATAGAAGCGGGGAAAATCCAAGAGCAATTGCAGCAGCGAGGCCAAAACATCAATGATTTTGCCACAGAGCGAACCCATAAAGAAGAAAAACAGCAAAGAGAAACTGTCATAAAACATGAACAAAAAGCGAATGTCAAACTAATGCAAGATGAGAGCAATGGCAATAATGGGGAAAATAAAGAAAATCACCAAAAAAAGAAAAGCAGCAAGCCTGTTGAAAAAGAGAAACACCCATATAAAGGAAAAATTATTGATTACAGTGGATAGAGGGATTATATGACCACTTTTTTATTATTAATTAGCTTGTTTTTAAATGTTCTTGCCCTTTTTTCAATTATCATTTTATTTCTGCGTCAAAACCGGTTTTTACAAGTAGAGAAAAAACAAGAAAAAATGATTCAAGAAATGGAAGAAGTGATTTCTGCTTATTTAGTTCAGATGAAGGAAGAAAACGATGATTTTATTAAACGAATTGGTCATATTGAACGGAATGCTCAATCATCCAATAATGCAGAAAGTCGTAAGACGATTAAGAAAGCTCAAGATGAGCCCGGGCTTGAAAGGAACATAAGCCTTCATAGCCGAAAGGGAAAAGTCAATGCTTATAGTGCTGCAAAGGCTTATAAACAAAGTGCTGTCGTTCCAAGTAATAGTTCCAACCGGACGGTACGTGACGAGATAGAATTGCCGCCGCTAGAAATCGACCCTATTTTTGCAGAAGTAAATGAAAAAGAGAATTCACAGGAACAATCATTATTAAATGATATTCTTCTATTAAAAAATCAAGGATATAATGAGACAGAAATTGCTCAAAAGCTAAATAAAGGTAAGACTGAAATTAATCTTTTATTAAAATTTAATCAAAACAATTAAGGAATAACTTGATACTTCATTATTTTTATGCTATATTAACAAATGGTGTTAATACACACGCTTATAGATTTAGTCGGACGGTGCTGAAACCCTTTCAGTTCCCGATTGAAAATGAAATAAGCGGAGGAAAACAAACCATTAGGAGGAAAAACAATGTCAGTCATTTCAATGAAACAATTGCTTGAAGCTGGTGTACACTTTGGTCACCAAACACGCCGTTGGAACCCTAAGATGAAGAAATATATCTTCACTGAGCGTAACGGTATCTATATCATCGACCTTCAAAAAACTGTTAAAAAGGTAGAAGAAGCTTACAATTTCGTTAAAGAACTTGCTGGAAACGGCGGTACAATGCTATTCGTTGGTACGAAAAAACAAGCTCAAGACTCTGTTAAAGAAGAAGCAATCCGCTCTGGTATGTACTATGTTAACCAACGCTGGTTAGGTGGTACTTTAACAAACTTCGAAACAATCCAAAAACGTATTCAACGTTTAAAAGATATTGAAAGAATGTCTGAAGATGGAACTTTTGAAGTGCTTCCTAAGAAAGAAGTAGTTCAATTGAAAAAAGAGCAAGAGCGATTAGAAAAATTCTTAGGCGGAATCAAGGATATGAAGACTCTTCCAGATGCTTTATTTATCATTGACCCACGCAAAGAGCGCATTGCTGTTGCAGAAGCACATAAATTAAATATCCCTATCGTAGGTATTGTTGATACAAACTGTGATCCGGATGAAATTGATGTTGTTATCCCTGCAAACGATGATGCTATCCGTGCTGTTAAATTATTAACTGCAAAGATGGCTGATGCGATCCTTGAAGCAAAACAAGGCGAAGAAGTTACTACTGCTTAATATAAGTGATCCTGGTTTATGAAATCAAATCTTATTTAAGTTTTGAGGGATTAGGCCAAGAATCAAGGCTAACAATAATAAAGGTGATAAGGGAGCACCCTTTATCACCTTTTTTTAAAGAGTTATTGTTTGTATGTGAAAATATAGGTAAAAATATTAATACATAAAGATTTAAGGAGGATTTTCATAATGGCTATTACTGCACAAATGGTTAAGGAACTTCGTGAAAAAACAGGCGCAGGTATGATGGATTGTAAAAAGGCTCTTCAAGAAACTGATGGTGATATGGAAAAAGCAATTGATTTCCTTCGTGAAAAAGGAATTGCAAAAGCAGCTAAAAAAGGTGACCGTATTGCAGCAGAAGGTCTTACATCTATCAAGGTTGAGGGAAATGATGCTGTTATTCTTGAAGTAAACTCTGAAACAGACTTCGTTGCAAAAAATGAAGGCTTCCAAGTTCTTGTTAAAGAATTAGCTGATCATCTTTTAGCGAAAAAGCCTGCTTCAGTTGAAGAAGCTCTTGCACAAACTATGGATAATGGTGCAACAGTTGAAACTCATATTAATTCTGCTATCGCAAAAATTGGTGAAAAGCTTACACTTCGCCGTTTTTCTGTTAATACAAAAACAGACAGTGATGCATTTGGCGCATACTTGCATATGGGTGGACGCATTGGTGTATTAACTGTAGTTGAAGGTACAACAGATGAAGATGCTGCTAAAGATGTATCTATGCACATTGCAGCATTAAACCCTAAATATGTGTCACGTGACGAAGTTTCAGCAGAAGAAGTAGAGCGTGAGCGCCAAGTATTAACACAACAAGCTTTAAATGAAGGAAAACCTGAAAATATCGTTGCAAAAATGGTAGAAGGCCGTATAAGCAAATATTTCGAAGATGTTTGTGTAAACGACCAAGCATTTGTTAAAAACCCTGACCAAAAAGTTGGTAAGTTTGTAGAATCAAAAGGCGGAAAAATCCGTGAGTTCGTTCGCTACGAAGTTGGAGAAGGCATCGAAAAGCGTGAAGACAATTTCGCAGAAGAAGTAATGAGCCAGGTTAAAAAATAATAAACTTACTATAATACATCAAGATATGCTTAAATAGGGAACACACTGTGTTCCCTATTTTTCAAAGTGCGTTTACGCATTTCGATTTTTTACATATGGAGGTCTTTATGAGTAACCCAAAATACAAACGCGTCGTTTTAAAATTGAGTGGAGAAGCTTTAGCAGGAGAGCAAGGCTTTGGAATTAACCCTGCCGTCATTAAGTCAGTTGCAGCACAAGTAAGAGATTTAGCTCAATTAGGAGTTGAGGTTGCAGTTGTTGTTGGCGGTGGAAATATATGGCGTGGGAAGATTGGGGAAGAAATGGGAATGGACAGAGCAAATGCCGACTATATGGGCATGCTTGCAACTGTTATGAACTCTTTAGCACTTCAGGATAGCCTTGAGCAGCTAGGAGTTGAGACAAGGGTTCAAACCTCAATTGAGATGAGACAAGTAGCGGAGCCATATATTCGCAGAAGAGCAATTCGCCACCTAGAGAAAAAGCGAGTTGTTATTTTTGCAGCTGGTACAGGCAACCCTTATTTCTCAACAGATACAACTGCCGCTTTACGTGCAGCGGAAATAGAAGCGGAAGTTATCTTAATGGCGAAAAACAATGTTGACGGTGTATACTCTGCTGACCCGCGTATTGATTCGAATGCCAAAAAATATGAAGAATTATCATATTTAGACGTCTTAAAAGAAGGGTTGGCTGTAATGGATTCAACAGCATCTTCTTTATGCATGGACAATGATATTCCATTAATTGTTTTCTCCATTATGGAACAAGGGAATATTAATCGTGCCGTTATGGGTGAAACAATCGGAACAATTGTGAGGGGGAAAAAATAATGGCAAAACAAGTAATTGCGAATGCAAAGGAAAAAATGACAAAAGCAATTCAAGCATATACTCGTGAATTAGCAGCGATCCGTGCAGGGAGAGCCAATGCTTCCTTACTTGATAGGATTACTGTTGATTATTACGGGGCGCCAACGCCAATTAATCAATTAGCAGGCGTTTCTGTTCCTGAAGCACGACTTCTAGTCATTCAGCCTTATGATAAATCAATTCTTGGTGATATTGAAAAAGCCATCCTGAAATCAGATATCGGTTTAAACCCATCAAATGATGGAAATATTATTCGACTATCTATTCCGCAGCTTACAGAGGAGCGCCGAAAAGAGTTGGTTAAACAGGTGAAAAAGGAATCAGAAGAAGCAAAAATTGCTATTCGTAATATTCGTCGTGATGGAAATGATGAATTAAAGAAGCTGGAGAAA
>NZ_JBALNX010000026.1:59799-93902 GCF_036962035.1 Bacillus sp. JJ1773 | reverse complement strand
CTCGAAGATGGTAAGGTCCATGGCACAACAAAAGGAAGTACTGAGGAAACAACAGCAAACCTTAATTTGCAGGCAAAATTCAGCGATGAAGATGATGAGCCTGAAATAGGTACTTCCCCGGTAGCCATTGTAACACCTTCATAAGGTAGAAATAAGGAATGATAAAGAAGTCGGCGAGTCGACTTTTTTTCTTATTGTGTGAATATTTTTCTTTCCAAATTATTGGCTATTGGTGAAATTTTGATAGATAAGCATTAGTCAGCTAGTACTAGAATAAATGTTTTTTTAGACATACCGATTAAAGAATGGTGGAATCTATATCGAGAAAGCAATAGGAAACTAATTGAGGAAGAAATTAGAGAATCTTTAGGTGAACTTTCTTTGGAAGAACTTCAAAGGATCCGTGAACAGATAAAAGAAAAACAGAATTGAATGTACAGCAGTTAGATTAACCTAATACAACAAAATTGTTTGAAGGAATCGTTACAAAAATATGTGCATTCTGCTTTAATTGGGATGCTTTATTCTTCTTTAAGTAGCGGAGGTTAGTGGCAGTTCAAACTTTCAGGTGATTTTGTTATATATTAATAATTGTATGTTTAATGTTTAAATCTGGATTTCCTACATGAATTTAGACTTCTTTGGAAATAAAATGATTATGATTCTTTTAAACGAAGATCCGTGCAAGACAATTTAAAAAAAGAAAGGGGCTATCTCATGAAAAACATTAAAGAAGGCGAAATCTTTACAAATGACCAGGGCGAGGAAATTGAAGTGCTGGCAGTCGTAAATATGGAAGGGACAGAATACGTTGCAGTCAGCTTCGTGGAGGATCTTCAAGAAGAAATCGAGGAAGACATTGATATTTTCTTTTTAAAGGTCAATCAGGATGGAGATTTCACAGCCATTGAAAGCGATGAGGAATTCGACAGAGTTTCTTCAGCCTTTGATGAAATAATGCAAGAAGACTAATACTTTACAGGAAAAAAAGGGAGTAAAAAACCTTGCTAATGGGGCTGTTGACAATCTAATAGGAATATCGAAAATCTGTGTAGAATTTATTCTATACAGGTTTTTTTATTGGGGGAATTTATATGATAGGTCGTAAAGATGATTAACAAAGTAAAATGGAATTTAATGGTTTAAACGATTTTGTTCCATCAAACCATATTTCTTCGACAAATTAATGAGAAGATAGATTTTCCATTATATATAACAAAGCGGAAAGGTATTATTCAAAACTTGTTTAAGGACAGAGGGTATTCTGGAAGGAATTTTGTTTTTTATGATTTAGATGGTAATAAATTTGATGTATGGGGTGAACTTAGTCCAATCTTCAAAGAAAAATATCTTATTTCCAGATAGCATGCTAAAGGAGGCGATGATTCTACAAAACAGAAAACAAATAAAAAACCCTAGAACCATTGATATAACAAGGTTTCTAGGGTTTTTACTTACGCTATTTACAAAGCGTATTAATTAACGAGAGTAGAACTCAACGATTAGAGATTCGTTAATTTCAGCTGGAAGTTCAGAACGCTCTGGTAAGCGAGTGAAAGTTCCTTCTAATTTGTCAGCATCGAATGTAACAAAATCAGGAACGAAATTGTTAACTTCGATTGCTTCTTTAACAATGTCAAGGTTGCGAGATTTTTCGCGAACGCTGATTGTTTGACCAGGTGCAACACGGTAAGATGGGATATCTACACGCTTGCCATCAACTAAGAAATGACCATGGTTAACAAGTTGGCGCGCTTGGCGACGAGTGCGTGCTAAGCCTAAACGATAAACAACGTTATCAAGACGTGATTCTAAAAGAACCATGAAGTTTTCACCGTGTTTACCAGCCATTTTGCCAGCTCTATCAAATAGGTTACGGAATTGACGCTCATTTACACCATACATATGACGAAGCTTTTGCTTCTCTTGTAATTGTAATCCGTATTCAGATAATTTTTTGCGTTGGTTTGGACCATGTTGTCCAGGAGCGTAAGGACGCTTTTCTAATTCTTTACCTGTACCGCTTAGAGAGATTCCAAGACGACGAGATAATTTCCAGCTTGGACCAGTATAACGAGCCATTTAAGACTCCTCCTTTAATGTTTTTATTTTGGTAAAATAAAAACAGATGTGCTATAAGTTATGGTCATTTTGTTTTCATGTACCTTCGCCCTAGCAGCTAAGGGTTACGCAGTACCCCTTCTTCAGAAAAGCTTCGAAAAGCTAATTGAGGAACAAAATGAATTCATAAAACAGTACACATAGGCTGCAATATTTTACACAAAGAGTATTATATAATTTTTGATTAAGAAAAGTCAAGGAGTATTACGGAAGATGGTGAAGAAAGCGGCTTAATTTTTTCCTGCTCCCATCATTTATATATGATATAATAAAGTAAGTAAGATTAAAACCATCTAAGAGTGATACTAGTGAATGAATTAAAAAAGAGTAGTTTATCCGATTTATGTTAATCGGTTTTTTTAAATTGGTTACAGTTTAGTTTTAACAAATCGGGTATAAGTATTGGGACAGTTGAAATGAAATAGTCAAAAAGAAATAAGAACTTTTGTCTATTTACATATATAATGGATTTATATGGGAAACGGGAATGAAAATAGGTGATGATTAGATGGTTAATAATGAGCATGAATTAATATTGAAATTGAAAAGTAATTTTTTTGATATCATAGATACAGAAAATGGCTTTTTGGTATATGATGATGTATTGAAAAATATGCTCTCAGCCATCAAAACCTTATTAAATGCCAAGGAAGCTACTTTTTTTAGTTTTAATAATTGTAAAGAGAAATTACTGATTGAGACCTCTACACTTAACAGCATAGAACAAGTGACATGCCCAAATATTTCTAAGGAAGAATTGATAAATGAGGTTGGTCAATTACAGTCCTTTTATCGTGAATTGCCGGGATTTGAAGAATATGATTTAATGCTAGTTTTGGAGAAAAAGAATTCCTTTCTTGGAATTATGGCTTTGAAAGAGCAAGAAGCTGGTATGAACTCTCTTTCTGATAATGTTCTCGAGGGAATAAGTCATCATACTTTAAAATTTCTTGAAAATGTTCAATCACTTAATAATAAAGTATCAGAGGATAGAAGGTATAAACAGCTATTCCGTGTGACAGAAAAATTTCATTCTACGATGAATATGGATGATGTCCTCGGCGAAATTATTTCTACACTTAAAGAGGTCTATCCAACATTCACTTACTACCTACTGCTTTCACATGATAATCATATGCTTGAAGATCTGCCTATAAAGGATTTAGACTTCAATAGCGAAAATATTGCGGCTATGCAGGCATATGTAACAGGCAATATTCAATTTGAAGATTCCGTTCAAATGAAACGATCAGTTCTATATGCACCTTTGAAAGGAAAACAGGGCGTTTATGGGGTTTTGCAAGTAATTGCTTCCAATACCATTGTTTTTCCAGATAGTGAAGTTGAGTTTATCACTCTTTTAGCAAATACAGCGGGGAGTGCATTAGAAAATGCTCAGCTTTACCAGCAATCGAAGCGCCTTATTACAGACCTAAAATTAATCAATGAAACTTCTCATCGCTTGAACTCAAATTTAAGATTAACAGAATCAATGGCGTTTATGACTGAGCAAATTTCGGACTCTTTTGGAGCAGAAGAAGTTGGTTTCATCTTATACGGTAAAGGTGGAAAACAAATTGAGGTATTAAAGGGAAGTACAGCTTTCTTTCACACAAGTGACGCAGAAAGCTATATCCAATATATAAAGGGCAGAATTGATAAAGAGGTGGAGTCCCTTTTTATTGGTGATTTTCAATTGTCATTTGAATCAGGTGTGAAGCATTTTAAATCGATAATGGCAGTTCCTATGACCCAGTCTGGAGTCCTAAAAGGGTTTGTACTTGTTATGAGTGAGCCGCCTTATCGCTTCTCTTTTGAAACCTTTAAGCTTCTGCAATCTTTGATCCACCACTCCACTCTGGCTATTACAAACTCAATGCTTAGAGAGGAACTTGAAAAGATGGTTGTAACAGACCATTTAACTAAGCTATATTCGCGAAATTATCTCGATGATAAAATTTATCAATCGATGAACGAAGATCATGAAGGAACGTTTATAATGATTGATATTGATAATTTTAAAACCATCAATGATACGTATGGTCATCAAGTTGGGGATGAGGTTATCATTCAGGTGGCAGGGCTGATAAACGCCAATATTAGGGGAACAGATATTGGTGCAAGATGGGGCGGGGAAGAACTTGCCATTTACTTGCCAGGAGTTTCTTTAATCGCTGGCGTGGTGATAGCTGAAAGGCTTGTTGCGAGAGTGTGTGAATGTTCCAACCCTCAAGTGACCATTTCATGTGGAGTTTCACATTGGACCAGAGGACAAGGGGATACGTACGCCTCATTATTTAAACGTGCTGATAAAGCATTATATGTTGCTAAGCAAACTGGAAAAAATAAAGTCATTGTTCAAGAAAGTGATATTGTCATTGAAAAGACTTCGCCATAATTCTGTGGCGAGGTCTTTTTTTCCTCATTAAATAAGCATTCAAAACTTTCATATTATGCATACCCTGTAAAGAGATCTTTTTCTATTTTATGATGAGAGCGTTTACCGAAGAGGGGAGATTTTATGAAAGAGAAAAAAGATGTGAGTTTCGAAACGAAGGTCATCCATGAAGGATATGAAGCAGAAAAATATTGCGGCAGTCTGGCACCGCCTATTTTTCAAACATCAACATTTGCATTTGAAACAGCCCAGCAAGGTGAAAGGCGCTTTGCTGGAAAAGAAGAAGGCTTTGTTTATTCTAGACTTGGGAACCCGACAGTAAAAATGCTTGAGGAAAGAGTAGCGGCATTAGAAAATGGTGAAGCTTGCCTAGCATTTGGGTCGGGAATGGCTGCTGTGTCTGCTGTTCTGTTTGCACTGACCAAAACAGGTGATCATATTTTATGCTCCCAAGGTGTGTATGGCTGCACATTTGAGCTGCTTCAGATGATGAATGATAAATATAATATCAGTCATGACTTTTCTGCGATGGAAACAAGGGAGCAGCTGCTTGAAGCCATCCGTCCAGAAACAGTTTGTATCTATGTAGAAACACCTATTAATCCAACTATGAAGCTTGTAGATTTACAAATGGTTGCTAAAATTGGAAAAGAAAAGGGAATTTTAGTTGTAGTAGATAATACTTTCAGTTCCCCTTATTTACAAAATCCAATCAATCTTGGCTGTGATGTTGTTATCCATAGTGCGACTAAATATATTTGTGGTCATGGAGATGTGATTGCAGGTCTTGTAATTGGGCCTAAGGAGTTTATTGAGGAAGTGGCCATGACAACGCAAAAGGATATAGGCGGAATTATTTCTCCTTTTGATGCTTGGCTGCTGCTAAGGGGTTTAAAGTCTTTGGCAGTAAGGATGGATCGCCATTGTGATAACACAGAGAAATTGGCAGATTACCTGCTTTCACATCCAAAGGTAAACAAAGTGTATTATCCTGGACATAAACATAATTCAGAATTTGAAATTGCTCAGAAGCAGATGAGAAGACCAGGCGGAATGATTTCCTTTACTTTGAAAGGGGAAAAGGAAACAGCTCAAAATTTTATGAATGCATTAAAACTTATTAAAATTGCCGTAAGTCTAGGAGATGCAGAAACATTAATTCAGCATCCAGCGACAATGACCCATGCGGCTGTACCGAAGGACTCCAGAGAAAAAATGGGGATTGATGATACGCTTTTAAGACTGTCTGTTGGACTTGAATCTTGGCACGACATTCGTGACGACATTGAACAGGCATTGGAAAAAGTAGAATAAGAGCAAAACGCGATGAGATTTTTCATCGCGTTTCTTGTCAATTTATAAAAAGGAGACCAATATTCGTGTGAAATCTTCAAGCTCCTTCTGGTCAACCTCATCAAATCGATTTTTTTCAGGTGAATCAATATCCAGAACACCGATTAACTGGCCATTTTTGATGAGTGGGATAACAATCTCTGATTGAGATGCTGCGTCACAGGCGATATGGCCTGGGAATAAATGAACATCTTCTACACGGACAGTTTCCATGAGTTTTGCTGATGTACCGCAAACACCCCTTCCAATCGGAATTCTAACACATGCTGGAAGGCCCTGAAATGGCCCAAGGACAAGCTCATTGTTATCCATTAAATAAAATCCAACCCAATTAATCCGATCTAAAAATTGGTTTAATAGAGCGGAAGCATTGCTTAAATTTGCAATTACATTACTTTCCCCCTCAAGCAATGCAGCAAGCTGCTTTTTTACTAATTTATAGTTTTCTTCACGTTTCCCGTGGTAAGTTTCGACGTTAAACAACTTCATACACCCTACTTTCTATCAATGTTTTTAAAAAAATCGCAAAATCAGAAGAAATACCCAATACTTTGTCGAGATTTTTATAAAGGATATAGTGATTTTAACAAGAATGTTTATACATAACAAGAAATCCACGTTATTTGACAATTTTTCGCTGTTACTGTCAATTTGCTTATGGTCGCTATCTATGTTTTTACGCTAATGATCGTGATGAATATGTTTGTTGTAATAAAGCTAATAAAATTATAAAGCAGGTGAAAACATGAGCAGAGATGTGAAAAGGGCAATTGTTAATGCAGCAATCAGTCTATTTAATGTCAATGGATTTGATGGCACATCGGTACGGGATATTGCCAATAAGGCAAAGGTGAACTCGGCAAATATTGCTTATTACTTCGATAATAAACACGGATTGCTAGAGCATTGCTTTACAGTTTTTTTCGAAGGGTATGTGGAGCAAATTGAAGATGGATTTTCAACCCTTGATCAGGGTGCAGCAGGCTGTTTGAGAAAAATTACGGAAAATGTGATGTATTATCAATTTGAAAATATTTATTTAACGAGATTAATATGGAGGGAAATTTCGATTGACTCTCAGGTTGTTCGTGAAATTATGTCAACCTATTTGATGAAAGAAAGGTTTTATTTAAGTAAAGTATTTGAACGAGGAATGATAACGAGAGAATTCCGAACTCTATCTCCTGATTATATGATTCTCCAATTAAAGGGGCTATTAAGTATGCCTTTTTTAAATATACAATATATGACCGAAGTTTTGCATGTGATGCCAAACGAAAAGTATTTTGCTGAGAAATACGTTCGTGAAGTTTATCACTGGATTGATGGGGTTATATGCAAGCGGCCGTATGACCCGCCAATTTATCTAGCCGTAAAATAAAAATGGAAGGAAATCTAAGCAGGATTTCCCTCAAAAAAGCATCTCATCCATCCCTTGCCCAAGATCCTTAATTTGATGAGAATCAGATCCATATACAAGCGGGATCCCTTTTTTCATGGCTTCTTTTACAACCCAGTTAGGTGGATAGGGCTCCCTGCATAGAGGTTTGGAAAATCCAGCGCCGTTATAGTCTAGCTCATATCCCTTATTACTAATAGCTGAAAGGACCTCTTGAATAAGTTCAACAAATTCCCTTTGTGCCGGAAATTTTTTTTGGAATTTTTTCACTAACGTCATATGACCGATCCTTTTTGGTTTGAAAGGACCTAAGTCAGAATGAATGGACTTAAGCAATGTATGAAAATATGCCTCGTAAATAGCCTCGATAGAACCATATTTTTCAATCATTTGCCCAAAAACTTCAGGGCTGTAATCCAGACAGTCATAGCCATTTCCAAACTTTAAAAAATGGACAGATAATATAGAGTCGTCTAATAATGGTCCATATTGAGTTAGAAAGGAGTGCGTCTCTTCTTCAAATCCCTCAATAAAATCTACTTCAAGTCCTGCGTTAATTTTGATTTTTTGACTGAAGATAGATTTTACCCTTTCTATTTCTTGCAAGTACTTCTCAAGCTCTTCCATTCTCATGGAGCTGTCCCGGGCTGGTGTGGGGTCATTAAATCCTATAGGCAGTGGTGCGTGCTCGGTAAATGATATTTCCTTAAAACCTAAGGCAATTGCTTTTTCGACATAACCCTCAAGAGCATCATTCGTGCCATGAGGACAGAAGGGAGTATGAATATGTCCATCTTTTTCCATTAGAAAATTAAACCTTCTTTCTGTAAAATTCAAGAAAAGGCAAAATATTTGAAAAAATGACACGCTTAGTGTTCAATAAAGAATACAATGTACATTTTTTTCCCTAATTTAGATAAAAAATTGAAATTAATAGTCAAAAATTGTCGTATACATGGTATCATAAAAACATTGAACTGAACATTATTTTTAATTCGATATAGAAGGATTTGGCTCGGAACAGAACAGGGGGCTTTTTGGAGAATGGAATATATTATTGGCGGCATCGTCATCGTGATCGTGCTTTTTTTAACAGGATACATATTAAAGAAAAAATATTATAAAGAAATAGATCGGCTTGAAACATGGAAGATGGATATTGTTAATCGCCCTGTTCTCGATGAAATGTCTAAAGTAAAGCAATTAAATATGACTGGACAAACGGAAGAATTGTTTGAGCGCTGGAGAACTGAATGGGATGATATTGTTACGGCCCAGCTTCCAAATGTTGAAGAATATTTATTCGATGCGGAGGAATATATCGATAAATACCGCTTTAGGAAGGCAAAAGAAGTACAGCAGTCTACCGAAAACTTTTTAAACGAAATTGAAGAAAATATTAAAAAGTTATTAAACGAATTGAACGAGCTAGTTGGAAGCGAAGAAAAGAATAGGTCAGATATTGAAGAGTTGAAGGATTTATATCGCGAGAGCAAGAAATCCTTATTGGCACATCATCACACATATGGGAAAACAGCTGATATTCTTGAGCAGCATTTAGATGAAACCTTTGCAAAATTTGAAGTTTTTGATGAAAAAACAGATAATGGCAACTATCTAGAAGCACGGGAAATTGTTTTAACCATTCATGCTCAGCTAAATGAAGTTAAATTTAAAATGGATAGAATCCCTGAATTTCTTGTCGAGTGTCAATCGAAAATCCCATCTCAATTGAAAGAATTGAGTGACGGATACAAAGAAATGGTTGAACAGGGATATATCCTTGATCATATTGAATTTGATAAAGAAATAAACAGACTTGAAAATCAAACATCGGCTTATTTAAGTCTAATCGAGATGGCTGACATGACAGATGTACAAAAAGGAATAGAAGAAATTAAAGGCAGCATTGATTTCCTTTATGAACTGCTTGAAGCTGAGGTTCATGCGAAGCATTATATTGGACAGCAGGATGAGCCCACAAGGAATATGTTATTTACGAATAAAGAAATAAACAGGCAGTTAAAGGATGAGGTGGAGCTCGTCCGTCAAAGCTACCATCTTTCAGAAAAGGATATAATCATTCAGACAGAGCTAGAGAAGAAGTTAAGCCAATTAATTAAAAGCTATGAGGTTCTGGAACACAAAATAATTTCAGAAAACACGGCTCATACATTGCTTAAAACGGAGCTTGAAGGAATTAAAGAACAATTGGAAGAGATTGAGGAAGAGCATGTTAAGTTTGCAGAAAAGCTTCAGGCACTAAGAAAAGATGAAATGGCTGCTCGTGAAAGCATTGATGATTTAAGAAAAAGATTGGCTGAAACATCAAGGCTTGTTTCAAAAAGCAATATTCCAGGGCTTCCTCAGGACTATTTATATTTAATGGAAGATGCAAAAGAGAGCATTGGAAATGTCATTCTGAAGCTTGATGAAAAGCCGCTGAATATCCAAACGATCCAGCAATATTTAGAGGTTGCTGTGCTGACTGTAGAAAAAATTGTCAATACAACAAATGATATGATTGAAACGGTCATGCTCGTTGAAAAAGTTATTCAGTATGGAAACCGCTATCGGAGAAGATATCCCTCAGTTGCAAGAGGCTTACAGGATGCAGAGGCTTCCTTTAGAGGATTTGATTACAAGACAGCCTTAGAGCAGGCAGCAACAGCGGTAGAGGAAATTGACCCTAGTGCAATGAAGAAGATTGAAGAATTAATAAGTGAATAGTAAAGAAGAAGAGGTGTCCGATAGGGATACCTCTTCTTCTTTGGTTATCTTATGATAGGTCTTTAGTGGATTCTATATTCTTTGTCTCATTAAGATCATTAAAAATTTGCCAAATAAACTTAAAACGTTTTACACCTAATTTTCATTTTTTGCGATAATATAGGAAAGATGCATTTTCATTCAATCATATTTATGCTAAGATTTACAGTTGCCATCCGTTTATTTTTAGGAGGAAAGTAAAAATGATTTACTTTGATAATAGTTCAACGACTAAGCCATATAGAGAGGTTTTAGAGTCTTTTTTAAAGGTTTCCTCAGAGTATTTTGGAAATCCATCATCCTTGCATGGGCTAGGTGCTCAATCGGAAAAGCTGCTTTCCCAAGCAAGAGAACAAATAGCAAAGCTTTTAGATGTCCAAAAAAATGAAATATACTTTACTTCCGGCGGGACTGAAAGTAATAATATTGCGATAAAAGGTGCGGCTCTCATGCATAAAGGCAGGGGTCGGCACTTAATAACAACCGAAATTGAACATCCTTCAGTAAAGGAATCCATAGAGCAATTAAAGGGACTGGGCTTTCGTGTCACCTATGTCCCTGTTGACCAATACGGGATTGTAAAGGTAGAAGATATTGAAAGAGCGATTTGTGATGACACCATTTTAGTTTCTGTTATGCACGTAAATAACGAGATTGGCTCTATTCAGCCAATTCATGAAATTGGACAGCTTCTCATGCAATATTCTAAAATCCTTTTTCATGTCGACTTTGTTCAAGGTATTGGAAAGGTGCCCCTGAATATTCGTGAAAGCCGAGTGGATTTATGTACAATATCAGGGCATAAATTTCATGGCCTAAAGGGGACGGGAGCTCTGTTTGTTCGAGATGGGGTAAAGATTTCTTCATTAATTACAGGCGGAGGACAGGAATGGCGGCTTAGAAGTGGAACTGAAAATGTTGCAGGTATGGTTGCGATGGCGAAGGCTCTTAGGCTAACATTTCTGCAGCAAACAAAGCAAATAAATAATATGGTGAAAATTAAGGATTTTTTAAGAGACAAATTGGAAATGATAGAAGGGGTTACTATTCATACCCCTATTTGCCAGTCGGCTCCTCATATTATTAATTTTTCAATAAAAGGATTTAAGGCTGAAGTGTTCATACATGCTCTGGAGGAAATGGATATTTACGTTTCATCTACAAGTGCATGCTCTTCAAAAAGGCAAAAGGCAAGCACGACATTAATCGCTATGGGCATTCCTGAGGAAGAGGCGTTGAGCGCTATTAGAATTAGCTTATCCTATGATAATACACTTAATGAGGCAGAGCAATTTATGAAGGCAGTAAACGAAGCCGTTGCTAGGCTAAGAAAGGTAATGAACTAAAATGAATTATGATCGTATTCTTATTCGATATGGAGAATTATCAACAAAAGGAAGAAACAGAAAGTTATTTATCGATCAATTACGGAGAAATATTAAAAGGGTTCTCCGTAATTTTGAAAAAATAAAAATTGAAGCAAATAGAGAAAGAATGTTTGTGTTATTAAATGGAGAAAACGGTGATGAGATCATCGAGCGTTTAAGGCATGTATTTGGTATTCAATCATTCAGCCCCGCGGTAAAATCGGAAAAAGACTTAGAAAAAATGAAGGAAGCAGCCCTGTCGCTATTTCTGAAAATTTATGAGCCAGGACAAACATTCAAAATTACAACAAAAAGAGCAGATAAAACCTTTATTCAAGATACAAATGAAGTTAATCATACATTCGGCACCCATCTATTAAAAAATGTAGAGAATTTAACGGTCAATGTAAAAAATCCCGACATCAATCTTCAAATTGAGATCAGGGAAGAAGGTGTTTATCTTTCGTGTGAGACGATTCTGGGTGCTGGCGGGCTTCCGGTCGGTTCTAGCGGAAAAGCCATGCTGATGCTGTCAGGCGGCATCGACAGCCCTGTAGCCGGGTTTCTATCCATGAAAAGAGGTATAGAACTAGAAGCGGTTCACTTCTATAGTCCGCCTTTCACGAGCGAGAGAGCGAAACAGAAGGTTTTGGATTTATCAGAAAAGCTGGCTCATATAAGCGGTGAGGTTGTCCTTCATATTGTGCCATTTACTGAAATTCAGCAGCTCATTCAGCAGCAGATTCCTGAGAATTATTCGATGACTACGACTAGGCGGCTTATGCTAAGAATCACAGATCAAATAAGGAAGAATAATGAAGGCCTGGCTATCATTACTGGCGAAAGCCTTGGACAGGTTGCGAGCCAAACACTTGAAAGTATGTACGCAATAAATGATGTAACAAATACTCCGATCATCCGGCCGTTAATTACAATGGATAAGTCCGAAATTATCGATATTGCCCATCAAATTGATACATTTGAAATATCGAATCAGCCTTATGAGGATTGCTGTACAGTGTTCGTTCCTTCATCTCCAAAAACAAAACCTAAACGTGAAAAGGTACAGTACTATGAAAGTTATACAGATTATGAGCCTTATATTAGAAAAGCTGTTGAAAATACGGAAACGATCCGGATTAAACCGGAATCTTTAAAGCAGGAAATGTTAGAAGATTTATTTTAATGCTCTATAAAAGTTGGTCGACAAGGCTCTCTTAATCTGCCAGAAGTTGAAACAATTACCAATAAATATTTGAATATGGCCATGTGATTCTACACATTCTATACTCACAAGGAGGTGAAGTCACATGGCAAACAACAGCTCAAACCAACTTCTAGTTCCTGGAGTGCAACAAGCTCTTGACCAAATGAAGTATGAAATTGCTAGCGAATTTGGTGTAAACCTTGGAGCAGATACAACATCTCGTGCTAACGGATCTGTCGGAGGAGAAATCACTAAGCGTTTAGTACAAATGGCTGAACAGCAATTAGGTGGTCGCTAATCTTAATTAAAAAAAAATAATATGGCTACATGGAGCAGGATATTTACATCCTGCTCCTATTTTATTTTCCCTTGCCTATATAGGTTAAACCTAACCTTTGATACTAAATAATTTAAAATTTCAAATTAATTTAGTATAATCATTTTAAAAGAACCATCTTGAGCAAGGCATGAGATTAGACAGACTATTGGGGGAGATTTGATGAAGCGTGAAGACTTATTAGCACCTGAGAAGTACAATCTAGTATCCGAAATAGAGCGATTTGCAAGTGATTCTAATAGGCTTGCAATTAAATGGGAAAATGAACTTGGGGACAAAAAAGAGGTTACGTACAAAGAACTGCTTAAAAATGCAAACAGAATCGGGAATGTTTTCCTTCAACATGGCCTGAAAAAAGGTGATGTTCTTTTAATCGTTGTTCCTCGGCTTATAGAAGCCTATCAAGTATACATAGCAGCTTTAAAAGCTGGTTTAGTAGTCATTCCAAGCTCTGAAATGCTTCGAACAAAAGACCTCCAATATCGGATTACACATGGTGATGTAAAGGGTATCGTTAGTTATTTCCCATATGTCGATCAATTTGAACATATAAAGGAAATAGAGAATTTACCAAAGTTTGTGATTGGAAGCCCGCAAGAACAATGGATCGATTTAAATAAAGAAATGGAAGCTGCTACGGACGAGCTGCCATTGGCTGATACAAGTAAAAGTGACATGGCGTTTCTTTCTTATACATCCGGGACGACAGGAAATCCAAAAGGCGTTGTCCACACTCATGGCTGGGCATTTGCCCATCTGCGAGCGGCAGCACCAAACTGGCTTTGTATCGAAGAAGGTGATACTGTTTGGGCAACAGCAGGTCCGGGCTGGCAGAAGTGGATATGGAGTCCATTCCTTTCCGTATTAGGCTCTGGAGCAACTGGCTTCGTCTATAATGGGAAATTTGAAGCAAAGAAATACTTGCAGCTTCTTCAGCAGTATGAAGTAAATGTTCTATGCTGTACACCTACAGAATATCGAATTATGGCAAAGGTAGATAATATTCATGAATATAAGCTGCCGAATTTAAGAAGTGCTGTTTCAGCAGGTGAGCCTTTGAATAGTGAAGTAATTGAAACTTTTAAAAGGTACTTTAATGTGGCTGTGCGTGATGGTTATGGCCAAACAGAAAATACATTGCTTGTTGGTATTACAAAAGGAATGGATTTAAAGGCTGGTTCTATGGGGAAACCTATACCAGGGAATAGTGTAGAAATTATCAATGAAAACGGCGAACCTTGCGGAGTAAATGAGGTGGGAGATATCGCTGTTCATATAGATACACCAGCCCTATTTAAAAAATATTATAAAGATCCTGAAAGAACGGCCATGCAGTTCAGAGGAGCTTATTATATTACAGGGGATAAAGCAAAGAAAGATGAAGAGGGTTATTTCTGGTTTGAAGGCCGCGGAGATGATATCATCATCAGTTCTGGCTATACAATTGGACCATTCGAGGTGGAGGATGCACTTGTCAAACATCCTTTTGTGAAGGAGTGTGCGGTCGTTGCAAGCCCTGATGAGGTTCGCGGGAATATTGTCAAAGCCTTTGTTGTTTTGCAGGATGGAATAAATGAAGACGATTCGCACATTGTGAAAACCCTTCAAGAACATGTGAAGGAACTGACAGCGCCATATAAATATCCTCGTAAAATCGAGTTTTTAGCTGAGCTGCCAAAAACAACATCTGGTAAAATTCGCCGTGTTGAACTTCGAAAACAAGAAATGGAAGCAGCAGCGAAAAAATAAACACAATATTTTAGAGCGATCAATTATTCATGCAGGCGAAAAACCGCCTGCATTTTGTCTAGCTTCAGCGCCTACCCCCGAAGTACAGGACGTACTAGTGTCGACAGTGCGACAGGACGTCGCGTTTTTGTCGACCTCGAGGTCACAAGCCAATCCTGAAAGGTAGAGCTCACCTTTCCGTGAGGATTGTCCTGTGCTTGTCGGGGGTGACCAAGGCGCTTCAACTTTTCTACTAATATGGAGGTATGGACATGGGCACACTTTGGTACGGTGGAAATATTTATTCTTTATTAGAGCAAAATCATAAGGTAGAAGCTGTTTATACGAAAGGAAACCGAATCGTTGCAATGGGAACTGAGGCAGATTTGAAGCAGAGATTTGGCCATGAAATAGAGAGCAATACTGATTTACATGGTGACACGATGCTTCCTGGATTTGTTGATAGCCATATGCACCTTATTGGATATGGTGAAAAGCTGAATCGACTTGATTTAACAAATTGTCAATCGAAAGAGGAAGCTCTGCAGGCGGTAAAGCAATATTCCGCAACAATTGAAAAAGGAGAATGGATTATCGGCGATGGCTGGAATGAAAATCTATGGGGGCCCCGAGCTGCACCCATCTTTAATTATGAATTAGATAAAATTGTTCCGGATCATCCAGTCTTTCTAAAGAGGGTTTGCAGACATGCACTTGTCGCAAATTCTAAAGCACTCGAAGCTGCAAATATCAATGAACATACAGCTAATCCGGAAGGAGGGGTGATAGGAAGGGATGAAAATGGAAAGCTGAATGGCTTGCTAAAGGAAGAGGCTCAAGAACTTTTATATCGTGTTCTTCCAGTAGTATCTGCTGCCAATCTAAAAAGCTACATTCGTGCAGCTATTCAAAGTGCCTACAAATTAGGATTAACAGGTGTACATACAGAGGATTTAAGCTACTTTGGCGGATACGAGAGAACATTACAAGCTTTTAAGGATGTCATTGAGGAGGAAGGCTATTCCTTTCGGGCTCATCTTTTAGTTCATCACCTTGTTGTAGATGATATGAAGGGAGCGGGAGAAAGCTTTCTGAGCGGTAATGAATGGATTGAATTTGGAGCAATGAAGATTTTTGCTGATGGTTCATTAGGAAGCAGTACTGCATTGCTAAGTCACCCATATGCTGATGATCCTTCTACATCAGGCGTAGCGATCTTTTCACAGGATCAATTAGATCAACTTGTTAAGAAGGCGAGAGAATATAAATTGCCTGTAGCCGTTCATGCGATCGGTGATTTAGCATTTGAAATGGTTTTGAATGCAATTGAAAAACATCCATTGAGCGGGAATGGGCGTGATCGGCTCATACATGCCCAAATTCTTCGGATGGATTTAATTGAACGTGCAAAAAGGCTGCCGTTAATTTTAGATATTCAACCAAGATTTCTTGCTTCTGATTTTCCATGGGTGATAGACCGAGTCGGCGGGGAACAGGATAAATATCTGTATGCTTGGAACACGTTATTAAAGGAAGGTCTTCCGTGTGCTGGGGGATCAGATGCACCAATCGAACCATTAAGCCCGCTTTTAGGCATTCATGCAGCCGTTACGAGGACGAATGTTAATGATCCGGATAAAACAGTTTATTTTCCAGAAGAAGCATTATCTGTTTTCGAGGCTGTCGGTCTTTTTACGAAGGGGAGTGCCTATGCTGCTTGTCACGAAAATGATAGAGGTTTAATCAAAGAAGGATTTTTAGCTGATTTCACCATTTTGAAAGAGGATATTTTTAACATTGACTTACATTCCATACCGGATATTACCGTTTCAAAAACGATCATTGGCGGAAAAATTGTCTTTGATTCATCGAACAAAGATTAAATGGATAAAATTAAAAGATTGCCAGCATCTTTCAGTTCGAACTATAATATTAATATTTCGATACTAGAAAGAATTGAGGAATAAATATGAAAAATAATGAAATAAAGTCAGGAGTCTTTTATGCTGGCTTTTCCTATATCATTTGGGGATTACTGCCGATATATTGGAAGCTCCTTCATCATGTTAACGCGGACGAAATTTTGGTCAACCGAATTTTCTGGTCCTTTTTCTTTGTGGTCGGGATTCTGCTTGTAACAAAAAAGTGGGGAGAATTTCTTCAAATTTTGAAGAATTTCCGTACGAATAAAAAGCAATTATCCGCACTTATTATGGCGTCAATGTTAATAAGCTGTAACTGGTTTATTTACATATGGGCAGTTAATACGGATCAAATAATTGAAGCAAGCCTTGGATACTATATAAATCCACTTGTTAGTGTTTTATTGGGGATGATCGTTTTTAGAGAAAGATTATCGCAGGCACAGTATCTTTCGTTTGCGCTAGCGGCAATTGGCGTTCTAATTCTGACTATTTCTTATGGAAGCTTTCCATGGATATCAATTCTTCTAGCTTTATCTTTCGGCCTTTACGGGTTATCAAAAAAGATGATTAAGGTAGATTCCTCCATTGGGCTAGCTCTCGAAACACTTGTCGTTACTCCACTAGCTTTTATTTATATGGCCGTTCTTTTCGTAAAAGGAAACCAGTCATTCTTATCTGTATCAATTGGAACGGATCTGCTGCTAATTGGAGCAGGGGCAGCTACTGCCATTCCTCTTCTATATTTTGCAAAAGGTGCTCAAAAAATACCAATGTCCACCTTAGGATTCTTACAATTTATCGCACCTACAATTTCATTAATTCTTGGGGTATTCGTTTACCATGAGCATTTTACGAAAGTACATTTGATTTCATTTATTTTTATTTGGTCTGCCATTACAATCTTTTCATTATCTAAAACAAAGTTTTTTGTTTTGTTAAATTCTAAAAGAAATAAGGGAAATAGTTTAGGAGTTTGAGAGTAATAAGAAAATAATATTTTTGAGGAGCTGTTCAAGGGGACAGCTCCTCAAATTTACATTATAAAAATGTTCTCTGTACCTTTTCCCAAAATGAATTATCTTTTAATTTGACTGTTTTTATGATTTTACCACTAAGTTTAATATCAACTTTCTCTACGTGCTGAATACTTAATGCCTCATTATCCATTGCCATTGTAGGATGATCATTCCCGTCCTGCACAACCCCAAATGTTAATTTCCTGTCACCGCTTAGAATAAAGGATGAACCAAGTGTCCGGTACCGGTTATTATTTAATGAAGCCATTTCACTTACCTGCAGACAAGGAATAAGCGGGTCTACGATCGAACCTTTTAATGATTTATTATACGCAGTACTCCCTGTTGGCGTTGCCACAACCATTCCATCGCCACGGAACGTTTCGAAATGAAAATCATCGATAAATACATCTAACACAAATGTTTTAATAATAGCTGAGCGTATACTAAATTCATTTAAACAATAAAAGGAGGTTTGATCATCAACAGATACCTCAATAGTTGGATATCGACGGACTTCAACCTTTTCATTTGTCATCGCTTCACTCATTTGATCTGGATGATCAATATGGAAGTCGCAATAAAGGCTAGGACGATCCATAGTAGAAATTCCGATGTATAAACAATCATCTCTAAATCCTGTTTTCCGAACAGCCTGCAAAAACGCACCATCTCCGCCAATGCTTGCAATTATGTTTGCTTTTTTGTAATCAGTCACAATATTAAATTGATGAGCTAGTGCAAGCTCATGAAGGGGTTCAACCTTCTCTTTCATTTCAGAATTATTATTATAATAAAAATAAACATTTCGACGAGTAGTCATGTGAATTCCTCCAAAAAATAGAGATTATTAAGTGCATATTCAAACAACATTGTTGAAAAATTTGGTATGATAGGTAATGTTTCTCGACTCAGTTTACACTTTTTTGAAACATTTATAAAGTTTAATACGTATGAAAGACTGGATTGTATAAAGATAAGTTATGCAGTTTGTCTTTTTTAATTAAGGGGGATTAAAAATGAATGGAAAGCGTTGGGCCGCATTAGGGATTGCGGGTGTATTATTTGTTTTTTCTATTGTGACGAATTTCCTTACGGGACTGGCATTTAAAGATTTTGAAACTTCGATTACTGATTTATTTGCTTCGAGCAATGCCGGTTTTGTTGAAGAAATAATGGATGAAGGCAATCAAATGAAGAAAATTGTTGTCTTGGATGTAGATGGAGTCATTCAAGATACGGGTGATGCTGCTTCACTTTTTTCTAGCGCAGGCTACAACCATAAAGGATTTATGAAGAAGCTTGATCAGGTTAAGGATGATTCAACGGTAAAGGCCATCGTCATAAGGGTCAACACTCCAGGAGGAGGGGTCGTTGAAAGTGCAGAAATTCATGATAAAATCAAAGAAATTCAATCGGAAACGAATAAGCCAGTTTATATTTCAATGGGATCTATGGCGGCTTCAGGCGGATATTATATATCTGCACCTGCCGATAAAATCTTTGCTAGCCCAGAAACGTTAACAGGCTCTTTGGGAGTCATTATGCAAGGTGTTAACTATTCTGGTCTTGCCGAAAAATATGGCGTGGATTTTGTAACCATCAAGAGCGGGCCTTATAAGGATATTATGAGTCCGTCAAGAGAAATGACAGCTGATGAAAGAGAAATCCTTCAATCGATGATTGACAATTCCTATGAAGGATTTGTAAAGGTCATTTCTGAAGGACGAAATATTCCTGTTGCTCAAGTAAAGGAAATTGCAGATGGAAGAATTTATGACGGCAGACAGGCACAGAAATTAAACTTAATTGATGGTTTTGGATACTTGGATGATGTCATTGACACCCTTAAACAGGATCATAAGCTAAAGGGTGCACAAGTTGTGAGATATACTGAAAATCTTGGTTTTGGTTCCATGTTTAGTATGGGAGCACAAAAGCTTATGGGCAAAGATATCGAAATGGCGGGGCTGATGAAGCTTTTGTCACAGCCTAATTCACCGCGTCTCATGTATTTATATGCAGAATAGGAGGTGCAAAGATGAACCGATCAGATGAAGAAATGAATGTAAGTGATGAAAAAAGTGAAGAATTATTGGCAATAGCGAAATCAGAAACTGAAAGCATTCATCGTCAAAGTGACCAAATTGGCCAACTGGCTCCCTTACGATTTGCGGGTTTCTGGATGAGATTTTGGGCTTATTTGCTTGACTTGATTGTCATTGGGAGTATAGATCGCATTCTGATCAATCCTATCTTTCGAGCTTTAGACATTCCGCTAACTGAATTCAATATCTTTGCGCCGATTACGATTGCAACCGCTGTTACGTTCTATGCTTATTTTGTTCTGATGACACGTTTCTTCAATCAAACACTTGGAAAGATGGCTTTTGGGTTAAAAGTGGTTGATTTAAAAGGGCAGAAGCTAACATGGGGAACGATCATTTTTAGAGAATGGATTGGCCGTTTTATTTCAGCAACAATTATGATTGGGTATGTGGTTGTCGCCTTTTTACCAAAAAAGCAAGGACTGCATGATCTTTTTTCTGATACAACAGTCATCCATGAAAAATAATATTGATTATTCTTAAATAAACCTGCATGGCTGTTTATAGCCTGCAGGTTTATTTTTCCTTTTGGCGGCAATAATAATAGGCTGAAAGGTTGTGACTTGATTTGAAATGGATTCTAATTGCCTTAGCGATATTGGTCATTATTTTTATTATCATTCTTATTACGAAATTAAAGGTTTATTTTCATTATAACCATCATAATGATGATGATCATCTAAAAATAGAATTCAGGGCATGGTTCGGTCTAATCAGATATAAAATAGAGCTCCCGCTTATTAAAATTGATGATAATTCACCAACTATTGTAGTTAAACAAAAGAAGGGTACGAAAGATCAATCCAAGAAGAAAGATACAAAGCAATATGATGCGGATGACTTGCTAAATAGTTTTCATGATATGAAAGAGCTGCTTAGAAAAGTGGTATCTTTTAATAAAATTATTAGGAAGTTTTTACGAAAGGTTACCATACAGAAGATGGAATGGCACACAGCTTTTGGTATTGGAGATGCCGCATACACAGGAATGCTTACAGGTGCATTTTGGGGTATTAAAGGGGGGATTATCGGCATTGTCAGTCACTTTATGCGACTTAAGACTATTCCCAGCTTAAGCATTACTCCTCAATTTCAATTTGCATTATCCAAGACATCCATTTCATGTATTATTTATTTTCGAATCGGACATGCTATGTTAGCAGGAATTAAATTGCTTAAATATTGGAAAGGCGGAAGACCTAATTTTAAAGCAAAACCCTTATCGGCCTTGTCTAATAATAAAACTAAATCAATATAGAAAAGGGGGGTGCAGTATATGTCTGAGCATCCAATTCAAGGACTAATGACAACTGCCATGGAAAATCTGAAAGAAATGATTGATGTCAATACTATAATCGGTGACCCTGTTGAAACACCAGATGGCAGTGTAATCTTAACGGTTTCAAAGGTTGGTTTCGGTTTCGCCGCTGGTGGGAGCGAATTTAAACTAGAGGGACAAACAAATGGCGGCGGACAGGGACAATCTGGCGGTCATCCATTTGGGGGAGGAAGCGGCGGAGGAGTTTCCATTACGCCTATTGCTTTTCTCATCGTAAATTCAAGCGGGGTGAAAATGGTTCACCTTGATGAAAGCACTCATTTATACGAGAGAATACTTGATCTTGCTCCTCAAGCAGTAGACAAAATTCAGCAGATGTTTAATAACAAGAATAACCAGGGAAGCAGCAATCACACCCCTACAAATGAATATGACGGTCCAAAACATGATTTAAATATTTAATTTAAAAAGTTAACTTTCCAAAATTCAGGAAGGTTAACTTTTTTCTTGGCTAATATTTTATGGCTAAAGTAAGTAAGAAATAAAGTCAATAAAATTGCAAATCTTTAGTTAAGAGGATATATTTACAATGTACATATATTGTTTAAGGAGATGAAGAGGATGGCAAATATTACGTTTAAAGGAAACGCAGTAACGCTTTTAGGAAATGAAGTGAAAGTAGGAGATAAAGCTCCTGAATTTAATGTTCTTGCCAATGATCTATCAGCAGTAACTTTAGCAGATTCTAAAGGCCAAGTTCGTTTAATCAGTGTGGTTCCTTCTATTGATACAGGAGTTTGTGACGCACAAACTCGCCGTTTTAATGAAGAAGCTTCGAAATTAGACAATGTAAAGATTTTAACTGTAAGCGTAGACCTTCCTTTCGCCCAAAAACGCTGGTGTGCGGCAGCTGGAATTGAAAATGTTCAAACTCTATCAGATCATCGCGATCTTTCTTTTGGGGAAGCATACGGAGTTGCTATTCAAGAATTACGTCTATTAGCACGTGCTGTTTTTGTAGTAGACTCAAATGACAACGTTACTCACGCCGAATATGTAAGTGAAGCAACTGACCATCCAAACTATGAAGCTGCGGTAGAAGCTGCAAAAGCAGCGAGGTAAGTAGAAATTCGAAAAAGTAATGCAAAAGCGCCNNNNGGCGCTTTTGCATTACTTTGCTTGAATCTTGTTAATCTGCAAAAAGGTCTGTAAAATAGGACAGAGAAAGAATCGGGAGGATTTATAATGAATAGAACGACTCCGGTTGAGGAATTGTTTACTGTTTTTAATGAAACAGCAATGATAATTAAAGAAGAACTGTCTTGTACATATTTAGAAGCATTAGCTGAAACAGGAGAAAATTTGTTTCATGGAAGTATCATACAGGAAGAGCTAAGTGAATTAACGGCTAAAAGGGTAGAAAAAAGTTATGAATCGATTCAAATGGACAACTTTACAAAGGAAGAGATCCGGAAGTCCTTTCAGCTCGTGATTCTTAAAGGGATGAACGAAATGATACAGCCCAATCACCAGATGACACCCGATGCTGTTGGACTGCTCATAGGCTATCTCGTTAATAAGTTTGTACAAAAAAATGAGTACCGTTTACTGGATCCTGCAGTTGGAACTGGAAACCTTTTAACAACAGTCATCAATCAGCAGCAAAACAAAACTGTCCATGCGACTGGGATTGAAATTGATGATATTTTAATTAGGCTTAGTTATGTAAACGCAAATCTACAGCAGCACCCACTACGTCTTTTTAATCAAGATAGTTTGGAGCCATTGTTTATTGAAGAGGCAGATGCTGTTGTAAGTGATTTGCCTGTTGGATATTATCCGAATGACGTGAGAGCGGCAGACTATGAAATAAAAGCCGATCAAGGCCATACATATGCACATCACCTGTTCATTGAGCAGAGCATTCGCCATGTGAAAGAAGGCGGCTATTTATTTTTCATCGTTCCAAATGGTCTATTTGAAAGCGAACAGGCACCCAAGCTTCACGATTTTATAAAGAAGAATGCAAACATACAATGTCTTTTGCAGTTGCCTCTCTCTCTCTTCAAAAATGAAAAAGCAGCCAAAAGTATCTTTATTCTTCAGAAAAAAGGAGAAGGTGTGAAGCCGCCAAAGCAAGTGCTCCTTGCTAATCTCCCTAGCTTGTCTAAGACGAATGAGGTCGAGAAAATACTGCTAAAAATCGATGGATGGTATAAGGAAAATAAATAAGAAAGAAGCCGATTTTCCTCCGGCTTCTTTCTTCATGTTAGTTTTAAATGGAAATTAAGAGATATTAATAGCATCTATAGTGCAAAATAAGGGAGACCTATAAGAGCCAATATAAAGGAGCGGTTGAAAGATGGCGAAAATTATAGCGATAAATGCTGGTAGTTCCTCATTGAAATTTCAGTTGTTTGATATGCCGAGTGAAGAAGTTATCACAAAGGGTTTAATAGAGAGAATTGGACAGAGTACAGGGGTATTTAATATATTTGCAAATGGCAAAAAAATTAAAGAAACAGCTATAATTCCTGATCATGATGCAGCTGTTGCTCTTCTGCTAAATAAATTAACAGCATTAAAAATTATCCATTCATTAAATGAAATTGAGGGCATTGGCCACCGAGTCGCACATGGTGGAGAAGAGTTTTCTGATTCTGCGATAATAACGGATGAGGTTCAGACGAGAATTGAAGAATATTCAGAGCTAGCCCCTCTCCATAATCCGGCTAATATTGCTGGGATAAATGCATTTAAGCAAGTGCTGCCAAAGGTGCCGGCAGTGGCGGTGTTTGATACAGCTTTTCACCAGACAATGCCAGAGAACTCTTTCCTTTACAGTCTTCCCTATGAATATTATAAAAAATATGGAATTAGAAAATATGGCTTCCATGGTACCTCTCATAAGTATGTATCACAGCGGGCCGCCAGCATGCTTGGACGCTCTCTTAACCAGCTGCGTTTAATTTCATGCCATCTTGGGAATGGAGCTAGTATTGCGGCCATTCAAGGCGGGAAGTCGATTGATACTTCTATGGGGTTCACTCCGTTAGCTGGGGTAACAATGGGAACCCGTTCTGGAAATATCGATCCTGCATTAATTCCATTCATTATGGAAAAAACGAATAAATCAGCAGACGAAGTGCTGGATGTTCTAAACAAAAAGAGCGGAATGCTAGCATTATCCGGGTTCTCAAGTGACATTCGTGATATTGAAATGGAAGCTGCAGAGGGAAATGACAGAGCGAAATTAGCACTGGAAGTGTTTGCAAATAAAATTCATAAATACATTGGTTCTTATGCGGCACGTATGTCTGGTGTTGATGCGATTATCTTCACAGCTGGTATTGGTGAAAATAGTGACGTCATTCGTAAACGAATTCTTCATGGTTTAGAATTTATGGGAGTTTACTGGGATCCTTCACTTAATAAAGTACGAGGAGAGGAAGCTTTTATCAACTATCCTCATTCACCAGTTAAAGTGCTAGTCATTCCAACGAACGAGGAAGTGATGATTGCGAGGGATGTTGTAAGACTTGCTCATATATAAGTAGAAGAATTTCCCACTTAAGTTATGCTATACTAATAAAAAAAGTATTTTGAATGGAGGAAAACAGCATGGCTTTGACCGAACGGGAACAAAAGGTCTGGTCCGAAATTCAAGAGTGGGAAAACAAACTTTACAGCTACGAATCAAATGATTTTGAATTAACTTATGAAAAATACATGGAGAAATCCTTTCATTTACTTCCGGAAAATATTCAGCAGCAAGTTTTTAGTGCATTGGATAATTGGATGTTTCATCTTCACGCCTTAATACAAGGATCACAGCTTCAACTAGATGCTAAAGAAAGGATCCTACAGGCAGGCAGAGTATTTAATGTACAAATCGAAAGCGTAGTAGACCTACAATTATTAACGATTGATCAGCTTCAATACATAGCCGAGCAGCAAATTGCCCGTCACCGGCTTTATTCCTTTGCACAGGGAGGCTTAGCTGGAACAGGAAGTTCACTTATGCTTGGTGCAGATATTCCCGCAATGGCTGTCATCAATTTAAGAGTTGTTCAGCTCATTGCGATGACATATGGAATAGAGGTAAATACCCCTTATGAAATGATGAGTTCTCTTAAAGTTTTTCATGCTGCCACCCTTCCTTCGCGCATGCAAATGAGGGCTTGGGAAGAATTAATTAGTGAATTGCAAAATGAACAGGATTTTTATTTCTATGAGGGGAAAGAGGAAATTGCAGATGTCTCCTGGATGGAACAGCCTGTGAAACAGTTATTAAAAGGTGTAGCGATATACATGTTTCGAAATAAATTTATCCAAGGAATTCCGTTAATTAGTATGGCTATTGGTGCTGGGATAAATTATCAGCTTACACGAAAAGTAACCGAGTTTGCTCACAAATATTATCAATATCGATACTTGTATAAGAAAGGGGAAGACGCCTCTTGAGTACAATAGAACATAAGATGGAAGCACCAAAGCAGGTCACCTGTAAAGTGATCACTGTTAGTGATACTCGTGATAAAGTAACCGATAAAAGCGGGAAGCTAATGATTGAACGATTACAAGAGGAAGGCCATATTGTAAAGGACTATGTAATCGTGATAGATGATGCAGTTGAGCTTCGGACGGAGGTTCTAAAGGGTTGCGAAGATCCAGAAATTGATGTCGTGCTTACGAATGGAGGAACTGGCATCGCCCTCCGTGATATAACGATTGAAACCGTCAAGGAATTATTCGATAAAGAAATTATCGGCTTTGGTGAACTATTTAGAATGCTTAGCTATCAAGAAGATATTGGATCTGCTGCCATTCTTTCGAGAGCCGTTGCTGGTGTTGTGAAAAATAAGGCTGTATTTTCAACACCAGGCTCTTCAGGTGCAGTGCGCTTAGCGATGAATAAACTGATTTTACCTGAGATTGGGCATGTGGTTAGGGAATTAAAAAAGGATTTGTAAAATAAAGAAAGAAGAAATCCACTTGATTAACATTATATGGATTTCTTCTTTTTATTTATAAATGAGCTTTTTCAGAAATATCCTGATGAGTCCTATACCAAAGCCACAGATCGTTAATGACGGAGGCGAGCTCAGAAATCTCGCTGTTCAGCTCACAAGATTTAATGAAATTTTCCTCATCATTAAGCTGTGCCTGCTTTATATTAATTAATTCCTCGAGTTCAGCGATTCGATCAGGAATTCTTCCCCTGGTAATCTCCCATCGATATAAAATATGCTGCTTTATCTTATCTGAGTAAAGGTCCCATTCCTGATCGAAGGAAGGAATGGAGATACCAAGCCGTTCATTGTGTGAAAAATACTCCACCATTTATTAATCCTCCAAGTCTGTAATGCTTACATTCTACTATATTCAGTTCTTGCGTTCCACGGATTATTCCCTTTTGCAGCATTTTAATAAGTTAACCTTTAAATGGGAATACCTTAACAGTAACGAAAGAACTACGTTGAATTCCTGCTAAGCTCTTATAAGAGTTCAATTGAGGGGAAAATGACCTATTTATTAACTAAGGCATTTACAAGCCCATTTATGCTGGATAAGATTAAAATAGTTTTAGAATATTCTGTAATTGGGGAGGAAAAGAATGAAAAACTATTTGATCAGATTCATTATCATTATTTTGGCTTTAGGCATCATAATGCCATGGAGCTCAATTGGCCACGCCACTGTAACAAGTCAAGCAGAAATAGCCTTATCCAATCAAAATATGCTCAGCAATCCTACTAAGGAGGAGAAAGTTAAGTATCCAACCTTAAAGAAAGCTGGGAAGCCAGAGGAGGCGGGATTTTCATCTCAAAAACTGCGACAAGTGGATCAGTTAATTGAACAGGAGATAAATAACGGATTCCCGGGAGCTGCACTAGTAGTCATTAAAGACGGAAAAATAGTTAAAAATACAGCCTATGGCTATGCGAAAAAATATGAAGGACACGACCTATTAAAGCATCCTCAAAAAATGAAAGTGGATACGATGTTTGATTTGGCTTCCAATACAAAAATGTATTCTGTCAACTATGCGCTGCAGCATTTAGTTAGTGAAGGGAAAATCGATTTAAACGAGACTATTCAGCACTACTTCCCATCCTTCAAAGATCACCCATCAGATAAAATTAAAGGAAAAGATCATCTTCGGATTATCGATCTCCTCCATCATACGGCCGGTTTTCCATCAAGTGTTCATTACCATAATCCAGTAAGAGCGGGGGAATTATACTCCCAGGATCGTTCGACAACCTTGGAAATGATCTTAAAAACTCCTCTTCAAAATGTGCCAGGCACCACTGTGGTCTATAGTGATATAGATTATATGCTTCTTGGATTTATCATCGAAAAAGTAACAGGATTGCCATTAGACCAATACGTTGAAACGCATATTTATAAACCTTTAGGGCTAAAATCAACAATGTTCAACCCCCTTAGTAAAGGTTTTAAAGAAAAGGATTTTGCTGCCACTGAGTTAATGGGAAATACACGTGATGGCGTCATTTCGTTTCCTAATATAAGAACTTATACATTACAAGGTGAAGTCCACGATGAGAAGTCTTTCTATTCTATGGGCGGTGTTTCTGGGCACGCAGGCTTATTTTCCACAACCGGAGATCTAGCTGTATTGCTCCAAGTCATGCTGAATGATGGTGGGTATGGGAAAGTAAAACTTTTTGATAAAGAAACGATTGATCTATTTGTTCAACCATCTGAGATGAATCCTACATATGGTTTAGGGTGGAGAATAAATTCGAATGATAGCATGAAATGGATGTTCAGCGAGTATGCTAATCATCAAGTAATTGGTCATACTGGGTGGACTGGGACGATAACAGTGATTGACAGAGAAAATAATTTAGCTATTGCGTTATTAACAAATAAAAAGCATTCTCCAGTTATTGATCCAATGGTCGATTCAAACAGATTTTATGGAGACACATTTGATATAAGTCAATATGGAAGTATTGTTACAGCTGTTTATGAAGCAATGAATAAATAGACCGAAGAAGCAGAATTCCTCAGATTCTGCTTCTTCTTTATTTTTAAAAACATGAATCTATTTTTATACATTTTTTTGAAAAAAGTATTGATTTTGATCAAAATTATGATAATATAATACATTATAAATGAATAAACATTACAAAATATGAATAAATATTCGATAAATATTAGGAGGAATTACAACATGTCAAATCCAAAAGTTGTTCTTGCCTATTCAGGCGGATTAGATACTTCAGTAGCAATCAAGTGGTTAGAGGAGCAAGGATATGCAGTTGTTGCTTGCTGTTTAGATGTTGGTGAAGGCAAGGATTTAAGCTTCATCCAGGAAAAAGCTTTAACAGTTGGTGCTGTAGAATCATATGTAATTGATGCTAAAGAAGAGTTTGCGAATGAATATGCATTAATGGCTCTTCAAGCTCATGCATTATATGAAGGTGTTTATCCGCTAGTATCTGCACTTTCTCGTCCACTTATCGCGAAAAAGCTAGTAGAAGTGGCTGAAAAAGAAGGAGCAGTTGCAGTGGCACACGGATGTACTGGTAAAGGAAATGACCAGGTTCGTTTCGAGGTAGCTATTCATGCATTAAATCCAGAATTAGAAGTATTAGCGCCAGTTCGTGAGTGGAAATGGTCACGTGAGGAAGAGATTGAATATGCTAAGCAAAAGAATATTCCAATTCCTATTAATCTAGATTCTCCATTCTCAATCGACCAAAACTTATGGGGAAGAAGCAATGAGTGCGGAATTTTAGAAGATCCTTGGGCAGCACCGCCTGAAGAAGCTTATGAATTAACTTCTAATCTTGAAAATGCACCTGATACACCAGATATTGTAGAAATCGGATTTGAACAGGGTGTTCCTGTTAGCTTGAACGGGAAACAATATCCATTAGCTGAGCTTATCTTAGAGTTAAACTCCCTTGCAGGAAAACATGGTGTTGGCCGTATCGACCACGTTGAAAACCGTTTAGTAGGAATTAAATCTCGTGAAGTGTATGAGTGCCCAGGCGCAATGACATTAATTAAAGCACATAAAGAGCTCGAAGATTTAACACTTGTTAAAGAAGTAGCTCATTTTAAACCAAATATCGAAAAGAAAATCGCAGAGCTTATCTATGAAGGCTTATGGTTCTCACCATTAAGAAAAGCATTAGCAGCTTTCTTAGAAGAAACTCAAAAGTTTGTAACTGGTACAGTTCGTGTAAAGTTATTTAAAGGACACGCAATTGTTGAAGGAAGAAAATCTCCATATTCTTTATACGATGAAAAGCTTGCTACTTATACATCTGATGATGAATTTGATCATAATGCAGCAGTTGGTTTTATTAAGCTTTGGGGATTACCAACAAAGGTTCAAAGCATTGTCCAGCAAAACAAGAAGGTGAACGTGTGAAAAAACTATGGGGCGGCCGTTTCACAAAATCAGCTGAGGAATGGGTAGACGAATTTGGCGCATCGATTTCCTTTGACCAGGAACTAGTTATGGAAGATATTGAGGGCAGCATCGCTCATGTCACCATGCTTGCCAAATGCGGAATCATTTCTGAAGAAGAAGCAGCCAAGATTAAAAGTGGCCTTGAGCAATTAAAGGAAAAAGCAGCAAACGATGAATTAGCTTATTCAGTGAAGCTTGAAGATATCCATTTAAATCTGGAAAGCTATTTAACAGAGCTTGTAGGTCCTGTTGGCGGAAAACTTCATACTGCACGCAGCCGTAATGATCAGGTTGCTACCGACATGCACTTATATTTACGCAATCAGGTTCAAGTGATTATTGAGTTAATTGAGGAAATGCAGCAAGCATTATTAGAGCAAGCAGAAGCAAATGTTGAAACGGTCATGCCAGGCTATACACATCTTCAGCGTGCCCAGCCAATCTCATTTGCTCACCATTTAATGGCTTATTTCTGGATGCTTGAGCGTGATAAAGAACGTTTCACTGAAAGTGTCAAAAGAATTAACTTGTCCCCGCTTGGTGCTGGAGCGCTTGCGGGAACAACCTTCCCAATTGATCGTCATCTAAGTGCAGAATTGCTGGGATTTGAAGGAATTTACGAGAATAGCCTTGATGCTGTAAGTGACCGTGATTTCATTCTAGAGTTTTTATCTGGCAGCTCGATTTTTATGATGCACTTATCTAGATTAAGCGAGGAATTTATTCTTTGGTCCAGCCAAGAATTCAAGTTTATTGAGCTTGATGATAGCTTTGCAACTGGAAGCAGCATTATGCCGCAAAAGAAAAATCCGGATATGGCTGAGTTAATCCGCGGTAAAACAGGACGGGTTTATGGGAATTTAATGGGGCTATTAACAGTGTTAAAAGGACTCCCGCTTGCTTACAATAAGGATATGCAAGAGGATAAGGAAGGCATGTTCGATACTGTTAAGACAGTAACAGGCTCCCTTAAAATTTTTGCCGGCATGATCCGTACGATGACAGTCAATACCGATCAAATGGAAAAGGCAACGAAAACTGATTTTTCAAATGCAACGGAGCTAGCTGATTATTTATCAAGCAAAGGGATTCCTTTCAGAGAAGCTCATGAAATTGTAGGAAAGCTAGTGTTAACATGTGTGAATAAAGGCTGTTTTCTTGCCGATTTATCATTAGAAGAATTTGTAGAAGCACATCCATTATTTGAAAATGATATTTATGAAGTATTAGATCCTGTAACAGCTGTGAAGAGGCGTAATAGTGCTGGCGGAACTGGCTTTAAACAAATCATGACTGCGATTGAAAAAGCGAAGGAATTAATAGTTAAAAAATAAGCTGAAAAAGGAGTGCCGGCTCTAGTCCGCACTCCTTTTTTTATACATTTAGGTTACTTTTCCACTCTTTTAATATAAATTCACGTGTCTTTTCAATCGCTGCTGGATCATTGTCAGCGAGCTGCTGAGCCTCCACCAAAGATTCCGCACGGAAAATAATTAAACCACCTGTATGGTCAGTAAACGGCCCTTTTGCAATAATTTTTCCCTTTTCAATTAAATCATTAAGATAATCAATATGCTCTTTACGGATAGCTTCGTCCTTTGCGGGGTCAGTGGTTTTCATTAAAGCAATAAAATAGTTCATCTTAATATCCTCCTGTTTTTTGACAAATTAGAATAATTAGTTTTATATTAACATGTAATCAGAGAAAAATATGGATTTTATGGTAAAATGGAGCAATTTTATCATTTAAAATCAAACTTTATATAAATAGATTGTGAGGGTGTGTGATTTGTTTATTGGAAAATTACGGTATTTAGTAAGTGGAATTTAACAATTTGAAATCAAATCTTCTTCGTGTAATTTAGTAAAATCCGCTGGGGCAAATAGTGTAATATATTTAATTGTAAACCCTTTTGTTTTTTATTTTTTTTCTCCAGTAGTAATAAGCGTAAGCACCTATTGAAAGCAAAATAAAGGGAATAATTATCATGCTGAATTTCGAAAGATAATGTTCTACCTGATGCCAATTTTGTCCAAGAACTTTTCCAGCAGTAATAAACGTAAAAGCCCAGAAGATGGCTCCCGAATAAGCGAATAATGCAAATTTTTTATAGGAATAGCAATTAATACCCGCTAGATAAGCAGTAATATGACGGACTCCAGGGATAAAATAACCAATAAAAAGAAGGAATGGACCAAATTGATTATATAACTTTTTTGCTTTATTTATCTTGTTGTCATTGATATGAAATTTAGGACCGAATTTTTGTAAAAAAGGCAGCCCTAACTTAATTCCTAGTAAGTAGCTTAAAGAAATCCCCCCAATTGCACCAGTAAAAGCACTAAGAAGAGAGGGGATATAAGCAAGTTTTCCTTGAAAAACATTGAATCCAACATATGTAAGCAGCACCTCATCAGGAATTGGCAGCCCGATAATGCCCCCGATTAATGCCAGAATAATTCCCAGATAGCCATAATGTTCAATAAGATGATTGATATGATTAATCAAATAAATGTCCCGCCTATATTAAAAGTTTCTTATAAGTATTTGTTAGTTCTTGAAAATTATTAAACCAAATGTGGAGAAGTTCTTGAGTTACTGAAGTAAAAAAATGATGCTCGGGAATCATGCCCATGCATCATTTAGATTCATATTTATTCTTCATCCTTACTAGTCCGTACTACAAGCACGTCACAATTTGCATAGCGGACAATGTTTTCAGATACACTGCCGATTAGGAATCTTTCCATGGCATTCATTCCTGTTGCCCCGCAAATAATGAGATCGACATTTTGCTTCTTCGCCATATCCTTTGGAATGATGACTTTTGGAGAACCGTAATCTATTACATACTCTACCTTTGCAACTCCCGATTCCATTGCTTCACTCTTATATTTTTCCATTAACTCTCTAGCGAACATATCTGCTCTTTCGGAAATTGTGCGATCGTATGCTTCGACTGTGGCGAAAGTACGTGTATCTATGATGTGGGCTAAAGTAATTTGGGCGTCATTTCTTTTAGCAACTTCAATTGCTTTTTTAAATGCCCATTCTGCTTCTGTTGAACCGTCTACAGCTACTAATATATTTTTATATTTCATCCCCATAAATATCTCCTCCTTTTCCTTTATTATACAGTACCAAAATGTGTATATCTGTAACAAAAAATCGAACAATAAGACAGTTCATTAAAAACTTTATTAAGGAGTTGTATTAAAAATGGAGAAGCGTGACCCAAAAGCACAAGCAAATTATTTCTTCAATGAAGAAGGACAAAACGAGGTAAGCGAGCAAATTATGGATGCCTATAATAGTGGTGTCATCGAACAGTCGGATGCAAATTTTAATTTAACTGATAATGAGGTCGCTGAAGGAGAAGTCTGACAGTGGAAAAAAATTTATAACATAACCGCAAAATGTAAGCAGCTAGAAAAAATGAATCCATTTTTCTAGCTGCTTTTTTTCGTTCGTATGAAGCATAAATCATTCATAATTTATGGAGGGATTTTGTCCAGATTTGTAGAAATACCATATATTCAACATATTTCCCCTATTCCAAACCCCTCGATTACCCTTAACTTTATTACTACATATTTTATTATTCCAAATAAAGGGCAAGGAAGTGAATTATATGATTATTAAGCCTCGGTGTGAACCAGAAGAATTAAGAATTATGAGGCATTTGCACACAAGGGTGAATTTAACTGAAAAGGAGGCAAAAAAATTTCTAACTATGGAAAAAGGCTATGAAGGTGAGAAAAGGTTTGATGAATTATTGGAGAATATTTCGGAGGATTGCACGATCCTAAATGATTTGTTACTGGAAAACAGCAATAGTGTTTTTCAAATTGATTCATTATTAATTTATGATGGAACAGTTCATATCATAAATATAAAAAATTATGAAGGGGATTATATGATTGATGGTGAGAAGTGGTTTAGAGTAGCAAGTAAAAAAGAGATTTCAAATCCATTTTTACAATTGAACCGAAGCGAGTCATTAATGAGGCGGTTGCTAAAGGAAGTAGGATATAATCTGTCAATTAAAACCTACCTTATTTTTATAAACCCCGATTTTATTCTATATCAGGCCCCGCTACATCTGCCTATTATTTTTTCTTCACAGTTGAATCGATTTCTAAATCAATTTAAAACGAGGAATGCCAAACAGCATGAAAATTACTTGGTACTTGCTGAAAAAATAGCGTCTCTCCATATAAAAAATTCACCATATATAAATTTACCAGAATACACATATGAACAACTTTCAAAAGGGATAACATGTCCCGCATGCTATACTTTTATTTCGAATGTGGACAAGGATAAAATCACTTGTAATGGATGTGGATTTCAGGAAGATTTTCAAAGTGCAATTATGCGAGGTGTAGAAGAATATAGACTTTTGTTTCCGGAAAGAAAGATTACTACAGAGGATATTTGGGAGTGGTGTAAAGTAATTCCCTCTAAAAAAACCATTAGACGTATTTTAAAAAGAAACTTCAAACGTATCGGGCATAGCGGTTCTTCTCATTATATTGATGCATCGGTGTTTAAACGTGATTCCCAAGCCTAGGAAAAATAGCTTCGCTCGGTCACTTGTTACTTCATCTGATGCCCGTCAATATGAAAAAAATCCATCC
>NZ_JBALNX010000026.1:23970-59564 GCF_036962035.1 Bacillus sp. JJ1773 | reverse complement strand
AACAGTGCCGAACAGTCACTAGTTGCTTCATCTAATGCCGGCAATATGAAAAAATCCATCCCCAGTCATCAGAATCCAGCCTTGCTTCTAAGTTTGCTAAAAAACATAGAAGGGGCATGTCCTAGATGCAGTTCTTTACCCGATTTAGGACATGCCCGGCTATTTGAACAGGCCTTACTATTTAATAATCTGCAGTTCTTTCGGGAATCTCGTTAAAATTTCTACGCCGTTAGCTGTTACATAAATATCATCTTCAATTCTAACCCCGGCAACATCAGGAACATAGATGCCAGGCTCAATTGTATAAACCATTCCTTCTTCTAGCAGGAGCGGATTTGTCTCAGTTAAGGAAGGATATTCATGCACGCTAATCCCAAGTCCATGGCCTAATCGATGAGGAAAATATTCGCCGTAGCCAGCATCAGCAATAATCTTTCTTGCTGTTAAATCAACTTCGGAGCATGAAACACCGGGCTTACTTGCTTCAACTGCGGCCAGCTGTGCCTTTAAAACTGTATCATAAATCTCTCTTTGCTTATCATTAATATCTCCGTAGGCAACTGTTCTAGTAATGTCTGAACAATAGCCATCCACAACTACCCCTAGATCGAAAAGAACGAAATCTCCATTTTTAATTTTCGTCAATCCTGGTGTTCCATGAGGAGATGCTGCATTTATTCCAGTAAGAACCATCGTAGAGAACGACATTTCTGTAACGCCTTTTTTCTTCAAGGCAAATTCAACAGCTGCAATGATCTCTAATTCTGATTTCCCTTCTTTTATTTCAGCACATCCTACTTCAACAGCATAATCTGCCAATGCACAAGCTTCGCGGATAATGCTTAGCTCTTTTTCATCCTTTACCATCCGAAGCTTTCTTAACTTTTCCTCCGCCGAAATAAATCTTGCCCCATTAAACAATTGAGTAAGAATTTCAAAGCGTTCAACATTCATATGTTCTTTTTCTATCGCGATGTGATCAACGGATTTCAAACGGCCGAAGATTGATTTATGTATCATTTCCCATGGATTTTCGATATCACTGTAAGAAATAATCTCATTGTTCCAGCCTGCATTTTTTGCATCCGTTTTATCCAATGCAGGGCAAACGAGAAAAGGCTCTTCTTCTTGAAAAACGGCTAAGCCTAGAAGGCGTTCATGAGGATCACTTAAGAAACCACTAAAATAAAAAACATTTTCAGGTGACGTCACAAAGCAAACTTGTACATTATTTTCTTTCATCCAGCTGGATAATTTCTGTAATCTGCTATTCATCATTACCCTCCTTGTAATTAAAGCTCTTCGCTAATATTAAAAGATTAGCAACTAAATGGAGAAAAGTAAACTTTTAGAAAAGTGTAAAATAGGGTAGTGTATAGAAAGCAGGAAAACAAAAACTTCCGTTGAATCAATTACATAGCGTAAAAGTAGAAAGGGGAAGAGAAATGAAAGTATCATTTCATGGTCATTCTGTTGTGAAAATAGAGTCACAAGGGAAAACAATTTTAATAGATCCGTTTATTACTGGAAACGAATTAACAGATTTAAAGGTGGATGAAGTTAAACCTGATGTTATTGTTGTGACCCATGGACATGGGGACCACCTGGGAGATACCGTTGAATTGGCTAAAAGGCATAATGCTCTCGTTATTGCCAATTTTGAGCTTGCAACCTATTTAAGCTGGCAAGGTGTGAATACTCACGCAATGAGTATAGGTGGTGCTTATCAGTTTGATTTTGGAAAGGTAAAATTGACACCTGCTTTTCACGGAACTGGACTAGAGACAGAAAACAATGAAATCATTTATTTAGGCATGCCAGCGGGAGTGCTGATCACTATTGAAAATAAAACGATTTATCACGCAGGCGATACAGGTCTATTCTCCGATATGAAATTAATCGGTGACCGGCATCCGATTGATCTTGCATTTTTACCAATTGGAGATAATTTTACAATGGGGCCAGAGGACGCAGCCTATGCGGCGGGCTTGTTGAGTGCTAAGAAAGTAGTACCGATACATTATAATACGTTCCCGCCAATCAGACAGGATCCACAAAAATTTGCAGAAATGCTTGAACCAGGTGTTGTTCAAGTACTTCAGGTGGGAGATTCTATTCAATTATAAAATTGCAGTGCAGCTGATTTAAGCTGCGCTGTTTTTTTTCGTGGTTTTTCTTGATGTATTTCATTATATCCCCCTTCAAAGCAAAAGAAATCCATACATTTTCCAAGCATGTCCGCATACATATAAATGAAGAAGCATCATTAGGAGGAAAAAGGAATGAAAAAAAATCGATATTTATTATGTTTGCTTGTTTGTGGCTTTCTTCTTTATTTTGCAGTTCCAAGACTTAACATTTTCGGCGAAGGTTTGGAAGGAATATTTGCCATTAGCTGGCTAGCCTTCGCACTTATTGTCATTGCTGGAAATTTAACTTCATTGCTATACTCACCTAAGAAATCTGTACCAAGTACTAGCATACAAGTCCAAGAAAGAAAGAGATCAAGAGCTATTAATCGCTAATATTAAAATATTTAGGACGTTCATCACATCGAATTGAAATAAAGGCGTTTTTAACCTTATAATGAAGATATAGGAATTATTGAAAAAGGGTGAACGTCTTGGCTACAAAACATGAACAAATTTTGCAATATATCGATGAATTGCCTGTCGGAGAGAAAATATCAGTTAGACAAATCGCCAAGGCACTGAGCGTCAGCGAAGGGACAGCTTACCGGGCTATTAAGGATGCAGAGAACAAAGGTTATGTCAGTACGATTGAACGGGTTGGTACGATTCGGATAGAGCGGAAGAAGAAAGAAAATATTGAAAAGCTAACTTTTGCCGAGGTTGTTAATATTGTTGATGGCCAGGTTTTAGGCGGAAGAGATGGTTTGCATAAAACATTGAGTAAATTTGTAATCGGGGCCATGAAACTAGAGGCCGTGATGCGGTACACTGACGCAGGCAGCTTGCTCATTGTCGGAAATCGAACGCAAATACATGAATCTGCACTTAAGGCAGGTGCAGCTGTACTTATTACTGGAGGTTTTGATACGGAGGAAAGTGTAAAAAAACTCGCTGATCAATTGCAGATGCCTATCATTTCAAGCAGCTACGATACATTTACTGTTGCAACGATGATCAACCGGGCTATTTATGATCAGTTGATTAAAAAGGAGATTGTCCTTGTAGAGGATATATTAACTCCTCTTGAAAAAACGGTATACGTCAAACCAACTGATAAAGTTTCAGATTGGCTTAAATTTAATAAAGAAACAAATCATGGACGGTTCCCGGTAGTCGATAAAAATTTAAAGGTAATTGGTATGGTTACATCTAAGGATATTATGGGGCATGATCCCGATACACAAATTGATAAGCTAATGACCAAGAATCCAATGACTGTCGGGAAACAAACAAGTGTTGCTTCCTCTTCGCACATGATGGTTTGGGAAGGAATTGAGGTCCTCCCGGTTGTCGATGATTCGAATAGGCTTGAAGGAATCATAACCAGACAGGATGTGTTAAAGGCACTGCAAATGATTCAGCGTCAGCCCCAAGTCGGTGAAACGATTGATGATATTGTGACCAATCAACTTGTGCTAATGAGGGGGAAGACAAAAGGGGAAGATGTGTACCGCTGTGAGGTTACGCCACAGATGACCAATCATCTTGGTACCATTTCTTATGGAGTATTTACAACAATCGTTTCAGAAGCCGCCAATCGAGTGCTGCGAAATTATAAAAAAGGTGACTTAGTTGTCGAGAATATGACCATTTATTTCCTTAAACCCGTACAAATTGAGAGTATGCTAGAGGTTTATCCACGTGTACTAGAAGTAGGACGGAAATTCGGGAAAGTTGATGTAGAGGTCTACAATGAAGGTGTTCTCGTTGGCAAGGCTATGATGATGTGTCAATTGATTGAGAGATAAGAAAAGCGGAAGTACTTTGGCACTAAAGCTAGACAAAGATAAAAGCCGTTCCATAAAGGAGCGGCTTTAAAAAATTATTATTCTTTTGCTTCATTTGCCGCAATCGGTAAATAATATTTATAGGCTTTAAGGCCGGCGAAAATAGTAAAGGCTCCTAATAGAAAAAAGATTCCACCGATAATATAAGTAGCTGTATTTCCATTTAGAAAAAACTGGTTTAAGCCATATAATCCGATAAAAACACCTAAAGCCATACTTGATTTAGAAGAAATCCACTTTTTTTCAGCTGGTTTCTTGCAGCGAACAAATTTTACTTTGTAATATAGATAAAATGAAAGTGCGATTGTAATTAAAATAACTAATACTGGCATGATTAACTTAACCTCCATTTTTCATTACTCTGAGGCTATTTTAACTTTTTATCTAAAAAAATGCCATAGCATGCTCTTTTTTCTTTTCATATGGAGTAAAATAAAAATTTATTTGATCATAAAGGAGAAAACCATGAAAGAGAAAATATTAAACATCATAAAAGAATATGAAACCATCATTATCCATAGGCATGTTCGTCCAGATCCAGACGCATATGGATCTCAGGGAGGCCTAGCCGAGATTCTTAAAGCCTCTTTTCCCGAAAAGACAATTTATACCGTTGGAAAGGAAGAAGAAACGCTTTACTATTTGCGCAGACTGGATAAAATCCCAAATGATGCATATGAAGGGGCCTTAGTCATTGTTTGTGACACAGCGAATGCCGAACGGATTTGTGATGAAAGGTACCATTTAGGGGATAAATTAATAAAAATTGACCATCATCCAAATGTTGACCCATATGGGGACATGATGTGGATTGATACAGATGCTAGCTCTGTCAGTGAAATGATTTATGAATTTTATCTTTTTGGCAAGGATAAGGGCTTGAAAATGTCGGATGAAGCAGCTAGATTAATATTCGCGGGAATTGTAGGAGATACAGGGCGGTTTCTTTTCCCAAGCACATCTGATAAAACTTTTGCCTATGCTGGTGAACTTATTCACTATAATTTCTCACGGCCAGAGCTGTTTGATAAAATGTATGAACTATCGCCAAACGTTGTGAAGTTAAATGGATTTGTCCTGCAAAACTTTGAAGTGAAAAAACATGGCGCTGTATCAATGGTTCTAAAAAAAGAATTATTAGAAGAATTTCAAGTAAAGGCATCAGAGGCTTCCCTTCTAGTAGGAGCCCTTGGTCACATTAAAGGCATTAAAGCATGGGTGTTCTTTATCGAGGAAGAGGATCAGATTAGAGTTCGTCTTCGTTCTAAAGGTCCAATCATAAATGAAATTGCCAGAAAATACAATGGCGGCGGACATCCGCTTGCCGCGGGAGCATCCATCTATTCATGGGACGATAAGGATGTCGTCATCAAGGACTTAGAAGAAGCTTGTATGGGCTAGAAGGCTGATCGAAATAAAAGAGTCGGGCCCCTCATTTTTTGCAGCAGGGCCTGACTCTTGATATGGTTATTTACAGTAATAACTTTATTAATCCAATTTAATATCTACTTTAATTGATAAGGTTGTATAGATTACCATTTTTCTAATTTCAACACGATAACGCTTTTCATTCACTTTAAAAACCTTATTCTCAATCATTTTTTCGATTAAATCACTACTTTTATTAATAGTTTCAATATCCTTTGCCTTCATCATTTTAATATCTTCTTTTATTTCATCTTCAATTTCAAAAACACTAAATGAATCTAGTTTATATTTATCGCTGTTTTGGATTTTTACTTTAATTTCTTGAACGATAAGCTTTTGACTATTTAATTTATTTAGTTCTTTGTAGTCCTCCTGCCAGATTTTAATATCATTCTCAAGATCAGCAATGTCTTCTCTCTGCTTTTGTATTTCCTTGCTGTATTTCTCATTCCATTCGCCAAATATATATAGAAAAATAAACCAGCTGATTATACCGCCTATTGCCATTCCAGCAAAGAAGCGCTGCCAGACGGGTCTAGAAAAATACGGCGGCATCCTCATGATATATGCTCCTGAGTTAGCCAGTTTATTAGTATAGCACCCGTTTGAGCTCCTCCAAAGGCAGATAGAATTAATAAGAATTGTTTAAATAAGTCTTTTGTTTGACCATCTAAAACACCTTTTTCAAAGCTATAAAGCGTATCAAATGTTCCTCCGATTGCTGCAATAATTGCCCAAATTCTAATAATATTAGATATTCGATATGCTTCTGTTAAAGGCGGCTTTCCCGTAAGAAACGCAGCAACGCTTCCAATAATCGATCCTCCGATGACTACCCCAAGAGCAATAAAATAACTATCAAATAATGTAGCGAAATAGGGCTGGATTTTCATGATCATCCTTCCTTACCGCGGAGATAAAAACGCTTCCGCTTTTCTTATTTCCGCCTAATATCAAAACGATTTCTACCATTCTATGGACAAACCTTCTGAAATATGATTAATCCTCTTCTACAAATTTTTGTTTAGATCTTATTAAAAAGAGAACGTATTTTCCTTTTTCCATGAACCGTCCTATAATATTAAGAAGAGAAGAATTAAGGGTGTGAACAAATTGGCATTTATTCACCTTCAAGTTTATAGTGCGTATAGTTTATTGACTAGTACGGCAGCCGTTGAGCAGCTCGTCAAAGACGCAAGACAAAAGGGCTTTTCAGCAATAGCCTTGACTGACCGCAATGTTATGTACGGGGCAGTAGCTTTTTATAAAGAATGCTTAAAACAATCTATTAAACCGATTTTGGGGTTAACGGTTGATGCTGTTAGTGAGATACAGCCCTCGTTAGCCTATCCCATTGTGCTCCTGGCAAAAAATCAGATTGGCTTTCAAAATCTATTAAAAATAACAAGTGTTGTTCAAACAAAATCTCCTGAAGGGATTCCAGCCAAATGGCTAAAGGCTTATTCAGATGGTCTTATAGGTATTAGTCCTGGCATGGAGGGAGAAATTGAACATTATTTAGCAAATGATGAATATGAAAAGGCAGTGGAAGCAGCTAGTATATATAAAGATTTGTTTGGCAGGGGAGATTTTTATTTGTCTTTCCAGAATCATCAGCTTGCTGAGGAAACAAAAATACATCCAAGTTTAGTCCGTTTGTCAAAGGAAACAGGCATTGAACTAGCAGCAACAAACCAAGTTTATTATCTTTCAAAAGAGGATGCATTTGCACAAGAGTGCCTCATGGCCATTAAGAATGGGGAAAAGCTTCAGGATGAAACGAGGGTGCATCTAAAAAGCGATGAGTACTATTTAAAAACTGCAGAAGAAATGGCTGAGTTGTTATTAGAATATCCAGATGCCCTGGAAAACACATTGAAAATTGCCGACCAATGTAATGTAATGATCGAACTCAATCAGCAGCACCTCCCAAAGTATCCGGTAGAAAATAATGGCTCTGCTGATGAACTCCTGGAGGCTACGTGCCTGAAAGGGCTTAAAGAAAGATATTCAAACGTAACAGAAGAGCATAAACAAAGGCTAGCCTATGAACTTCAGATCATAAAAAGAATGAGGTTTAGCGACTATTTCTTAATTGTTTGGGATTTTATGAAGTTTTCAAGGGAGAATGGAATATTAACAGGACCAGGCCGGGGATCGGCTGCTGGATCTATTGTAGCTTATGTTTTATATATAACGGATGCTGATCCGATTGAGCATAGGCTGCTTTTTGAACGTTTCCTTAACCCTGAGCGTGTATCGATGCCGGATATTGATATTGATTTTCCCGATCATCGCAGAGACGAGGTAATCCATTATGTTTCACAGAAATACGGTGAGCTTCATGTGGCTCAAATTATTACATTTGGTACCTTAGCAGCAAAAGCGGCATTACGGGATGTAGGGCGAGCATTCGGATTAAATCCGAAAGAATTAGACAGCTTATCGAAAAGAATACCTTCTAAATTAGGGATTACCTTAGAGGATGCCTATAAAGAATCAGAGTCTTTAAGGAGGTTTGCAAGTGAATCGAGCTTAAATCGCAGGCTGTTCGAAACGGCGCTTAAAATAGAGGGGCTTCCAAGGCATACGTCTACTCATGCGGCAGGGGTCGTTATTAGTGAAAAGCCATTAGTAAATGTTATTCCAATTCAAAATGGGCATGCTGGGGTTTATTTGACACAGTATTCAATGGAGCATTTAGAAGAAATCGGCTTATTAAAAATGGACTTCCTAGGGTTAAGAAATTTATCCCTAATTGAAAATATTTTAAAGTCAATTCAAAAAAAGACCGGTAAGAGTATAAATATTAAAGCGATTCCTCTCCATGATCATAGCACCTTTGAATTATTAAGCAGAGGGGAGACAACTGGAATTTTCCAGCTGGAATCTGAAGGAATGAGAAAGGTATTAAAAAAGCTCCGTCCTTCCAGTTTTGAAGATATCGTTGCCGTAAATGCTTTGTACAGACCAGGTCCAATGGAGAATATTCCACTTTTTATTGATCGTAAGCATGGTAAACAAAAGGTTACTTACCCCCACACCGATTTAATCCCCATTCTTGAGAATACATATGGGGTGATTGTTTATCAGGAACAAATTATGCAAATTGCAGCCAAATTGGCGGGGTTCACACTTGGAGAGGCTGACTTGCTTAGGAGAGCCGTCAGTAAAAAACAAAAGGAAATTCTTGACAGGGAAAGAACCCATTTTGTAAATGGAGCGTTAAAGAAAGGCTACAATGAGAAAACGGCCAATGATATATATGATTTAATCGTTCGCTTTGCCAACTATGGCTTTAACCGCAGCCATGCAGTTGCCTATAGCTTTATCTCTTATCAGCTTGCCTATTTAAAGGCACATTTTCCCCTTCATTTTATGGCGGCATTGCTCACATCTGTTATTGGAAATGAAGAAAAGATTTCTCAATATGTGAGGGAGCTCAAGCAAATGAATCTTAAGATTCTTCCTCCTTCCATAAATAACAGCGGATACTCATTCTTAGTTGAAAAAGCTGCAATTAGATATAGCTTGGCTGCAATTAAAGGATTAGGTGCATCTGTTCTTAAGGAAATTTTTCGTTCGAGAAAGAATAAACGGTTTGATGATTTATTTGATTTCTCTATCCGAGTGACGGCGAAAGCGATCAATCGAAAGGTGCTGGAGGCGCTAGTGCATTCAGGAAGCTTTGATGAATTTGGTCAAGACCGGGCTATACTGCTTGCAAGTCTTGACCCCGCAGTTGAACATGCAAATTTACTGAAGATCGAAGATGAACAAATTGATTTCTTTTCAGAAGGTGATTTTTTTCCAAAACCAAAGTATACACAAGTAGATTCGATACGTTCAGAGGATAAACTGGCTTTTGAAAAGGAGGTACTTGGGGTTTATTTATCAGACCATCCTGTTGCTTCATACGAGATGTATGTGCCAATGTTGAACGCCACACAACTATATTATTTGCATCCTAGTACAAACCGAGTCCGTGCAGTAGTTTACTTGACAAATATAAAAAATATAAGAACAAAAAAAGGTCTTGCCATGGCTTTTTTAACGATCAGTGACCAAACAGATGAATTGGAAGCGGTTGTTTTTCCTGATACATATACTAAATTCTCCGTATTGCTAAAGCAAGGCAATATTCTTTTAATTGAGGGGAAGCTGGAAGAAAAGGATGGAAAGCGTCAATTTATTGTTCAAAGATGTGAAGAAGTCAATGCGGCTATCGAAAAGGAAGAGAAAAAGGATCCCGTACTATATTTAAAGATTACAAAAGAAAATGAAGATCCGGATATTCTTCATTATCTCAAAAAATTATTTAATGAAAATGAAGGAAAAGTTCAAATTATTTTATATTATGAAAGCACGAAAAAAAGGATTCGTTTAGGAGAGGAAGATTTAGTTAATCCTACTGAAGAATTTATTATGAAATTAAAGGAAATCCTTGGGGAACAACACGTAATTCTCAAAAAATAGCATTTTTCCTGACTCATGTTATTACTTTACATCATCAACAAATATGGTATATTTGTTAAAAGAGAAAATGGTCTGACCACCACGAGACTTTACAGATTTCTACAACCGATCGATAGAAAGATAATGTCTATTAAAAGAAAAAGAAAATTTTGAAATTAATTAGCTGACTGCTTAGAATATCGCATAAAGAAAACGAAGGCATCTGCAATAGTTCTTGCAGACGCCAAGTTTTATTTCTGTCTAGTTTCAGCGCCTACCCCCTCGAGGTCACAAGCCGATCCTCCCAGAAAGGTAAAGAACACCTTTCCGGGAGGCCCGTCTTGTGCTTGTCGGGGGTGAGCAAGGCGCTTACGCTTTTCTTATTTTACATAACGTATATGCTAACTGAATTAAGCAATCCAAAGGAGTGGAATAAGTATGACCTTACGTGAAGAAGCTCTTCATATGCATAGAGTTAACCAAGGAAAACTCGAATCAAAGTCTAAGGTGCCAGTGAGAGATGCACGAGATTTAAGTCTCGCATACTCACCTGGAGTCGCGGAGCCTTGTAAGGAGATTTATGATAAGCCTGAATCTGTTTACGAATATACAATGAAAGGCAATATGGTAGCGGTCGTGTCAGATGGGACAGCTGTACTTGGGCTTGGAAACATTGGCCCCGAAGCTGCACTGCCTGTCATGGAAGGAAAAGCTGTCTTATTCAAAAGCTTTGCTGGTGTAGATGCATTTCCTATTTGTTTAAATACAACGGATATTGATAAAATTGTTGAAACGGTTAAATTACTAGAGCCTACTTTTGGAGGCGTTAATTTAGAGGACATTGCTGCCCCTAATTGCTTTGTGATTGAAGAAAGATTAAAAAAGGAAGCAAATATCCCTGTTTTCCATGATGATCAGCATGGAACCGCCATTGTAACGGTTGCTGGCCTTGTAAATGCATTGAAGATTACAGGGAAGAAAATGAATGAAATTCGGGTTGTTGCAAATGGAGCTGGCGCTGCTGGGATCGCCATCATTAAACTTCTTTACACATATGGGGTTAGAGATATCATTATGTGCGATACTAAGGGTGCGATTTACGAAGGCCGTCCGAATGGTATGAATGATATAAAAACGAATGTCGCGAAATATACGAATCGCGATAAGGTTCAAGGAAGTCTTGCAGATGTCATTAATGGTGCAGACGTTTTCATTGGAGTTTCTGCCGCTGGCTCTTTGACAGCAGATATGGTTAGTTCAATGAACCAAGATCCGATTATCTTTGCAATGGCGAATCCTACTCCGGAAATCATGCCTGATGAAGCAAAGGCAGCAGGTGCAGCTGTCATTGGAACAGGAAGATCCGATTTCCCTAATCAGGTAAACAATGTTCTTGCATTCCCGGGTATTTTCCGCGGTGCTTTAGATGTAAGGGCGACACATATTAATGAAAAGATGAAGATTGCGGCAGTAGAAGCCATAGCAAATCTTATTCATGAAGATGAACTGAACGCAGACTACGTGATTCCAGGTCCTTTTGACTCTAGGGTCGCACCAGAAGTTGCTGCCGCAGTGGCAAAAGCAGCGATGGAGACAGGGGTAGCTCGAATTAAAGTTGACCCGGAAGCTGTCAAAGAGAAAACACGAAAACTCGCAGTTATTGGGAAAAGTGAGTGAGTCTTTAACGTGGATCCAAGTCAACAAGGTTCAAAGATATATGTTGAAATTGTCAAACAGCTTAGACTGATGATCGAACAAGAGGGTCTAAAAGCTGGCGATAAATTACCTTCTGAACGAGAATTGTGTGAGCGCCTAATAGTTGGGCGCTCTTCCGTTCGTGAAGCGCTAAGAGCACTTGAACTTCTAGGGTTAATTGAAACTAGAAGAGGAGAAGGAACCTTTATTCGCGACTTTAAAGGACATCAGCTTGTTCAACTGATCAGTACCTTTATTCTTCAAGATGAAAAGGCGAAAGCAGACATTGCTGAGACAAAGTCTCTGATTGAAATGGACTGCTTGTTACTTGTTCTTATCAAATCACCAGATAAGCTATTGCAAGACATAAAAAAATGGGCGGAAACTTCATCATTCACAGATGAAGATTTTTTCCTGAAAATGGCGGAGCTTGCAGATAATCATTTGCTTCTGCGATTATGGACAATATTAAAAGACTATTATAATTCCTTGAAAATATTTAAAATGGACGCAGACAAGCAAGAATATATGAATGTAATCAATAAACTATTAACAAGAAAAGAATCTGAGGTTAGGAAAGCCTATAAGGAGCTTAGAAAATTGTCGAATGATTAACGACAGTTTTTTGCAAATTTTGTAGCTCTTTTATTCTATAGTGGTAAAGATAGACAAGTTTTCCTTCACTCATTTATTTTTGTTCTAAGTGGTCTGACCACTTCTGTTACGAAAAGAAACGCTGTTATATATAGAACGGGAGGTTTCACCTTGCTTAAGGAGATTTTTACAAAACCAAAAAAGAAGAAATACGCTACAATTCCTTCGGAAGCAGCCAAGCAGGATGTTCCCGAAGGAATTATGACAAAGTGTCCAAACTGCAAAAAGATCATGTATACGAAAGAATTAATGAAGAATTTAAAGGTTTGCATGCATTGCCAATACCATCATTCTATGGATTCAGGTGAGCGGGTAGATAGCTTTCTTGATGAAGGCAGCTTTGAAGAAATGAATGCGGGAATGATTTCTGAAAACCCATTGAATTTCCCTGATTATATTGAAAAACTTGAAAAGGACAGGAAAAAGTCCGGTATAAACGAAGCGGTTGTCACTGGCATTGGAACAGTTAACGGACATCAGATTGTTATTGCCGTTATGGATTCAACGTTTCGAATGGGCAGTATGGGATCGGTAGTTGGAGAAAAAATAACACTAGCAATTGAAAAAGCAGATGAATTGTCAGTACCTTTCATTATCTTCACAGCTTCAGGCGGAGCCAGGATGCAAGAGGGTGTACTAAGCTTAATGCAGATGGCAAAAACTAGTGTGGCTTTAAAAAGATTCAGTGATAATGGCGGTTTAATTATTTCTATTATGACACACCCAACTACTGGGGGCGTGTCAGCTAGCTTTGCCTCTCTTGGTGATTATAATCTAGCAGAACCAGGGGCGTTAATTGGCTTTGCAGGTAGAAGAATCATTGAGCAGACGATCAGGGAGGAACTGCCTGAAGACTTCCAAACATCAGAATTTTTATTAAAACACGGACAATTGGATGCAGTCATTTCGAGGTTAGATTTGAAAGGGCAAATTGCGACTATTCTATCTATACATGAACAAGGAGGTGACCTTGAATGGTAGGAGTCCTTGAATTTGAGAAACCGGTTATTGAGCTTAGGAATAAAATATCGGAGCTAAAGGAATTTACTAAAAATGCAGATGTGGATTTATCTGCAGAAATTGAAAAATTAGAAGCAAGGTTAGGAAAATTAGAAAAAGAGATTTATGAAAACATGAAACCTTGGGATCGAGTGCAAATCGCAAGACACCCAGGCCGTCCAACGACTTTGGATTATATTTCACTTCTTTTCACTGATTTCTTTGAATGTCATGGAGATAGAACATTTGCAGATGATGAGGCGATTGTTGGCGGGATTGCCAAATATAAAGGACTTCCTGTTACTGTAATTGGTCATCAAAGAGGCAAGGATACGAAAGAAAACATCCGCAGAAACTTCGGCATGCCTCACCCAGAGGGTTACCGAAAAGCCCTTAGGCTAATGAAACAGGCAGAAAAGTTTAGACGCCCGATTATTTGTTTCATTGATACAAAAGGTGCTTATCCTGGTAAAGCAGCCGAAGAACGAGGGCAGAGTGAAGCAATTGCCCGAAATTTATTTGAAATGGCTAGTTTAAAGGTGCCTGTCGTTTGCATCGTTATCGGAGAAGGCGGAAGCGGAGGCGCATTAGCACTGGGTGTTGGAAATCATATTCATATGCTTGAGAATTCAACGTACTCGGTTATTTCGCCTGAAGGTGCTGCTGCTATATTATGGAAGGATGCCACTCAAGCGAAAAGAGCAGCTGAGAGCATGAGAATTACAGCCCCAGATCTTAAAGAGTTAGGAATCGTTGATGAAATTATTTCTGAGGTTAAAGGTGGGGCACATAAAGATATAAAGCAGCAGGCACATTTCATAGATGAAGTCCTGCATAAATCTCTGAAAGAACTAAAAGGATTTACAGAAGACCAATTAACTATTCACCGGTATGATAAGTATAAATCCATTGGTGAGTTTTCTAATTTAAAGGAATTTATCGGGGTAAAATAGGGACGTGCTATTACAGCATGTTCTTTTTTTTTGGTCAGTATTGAAATTCTACAATCTGTTAGCTATTTCAATAGAAAGTATAACTTTTCTCGAGTTTGAGAACTGTCCAGCTCCACAAGGAACGCTTCGGCAGCATTATCATCCGCACGAGTAAAAGCGTTAGTTTTTAGGAGGAGCGCCTACCCCCGACGTACAGGACGTACTAGTGTCGACAATGCGACAGGACGTCGCGTTTTTGTCGACCTCGAGGTCACAAGCCAATCCTCCCAGAAAGGTAAAGCTCACCTTTCCGGGAGGCTTGTCTTGGGCTTGTCGGGGGTGGACACTAAGGAGATCTTCTGCGAATGAACATCGCAGGAACAATTCGTCCTTTAATTGTTCCGAAGGCGCTTCCGCTTTTCTAATTCAGTTGTGATACCAATGTCTTCATGGTATTTTAGATGTATGCCAATTTGTGATTTCTAGTATTTCCCTTTCTAAAAAGTGAATTTGATTTCACTTATACAGTATTGGAAGTAATCTTATTTAGATAATAAGAATTTGAGGTGGAAGTGTGAAAAGAATAGGAGTGCTTACGAGTGGAGGGGATTCCCCGGGCATGAACGCGGCAATTCGTGCCGTAGTAAGAAAAGCTATTTATCATGATATAGAGGTTTTTGGAGTTTTAGGAGGATATTCAGGGCTTATAAGCGGGAATATTAACAAACTGGAGCTTGGTTCCGTTGGAGATATCATCCATCGCGGGGGAACGATATTATACTCTGCTCGATGTGAGGAATTCAAAACAAAAGATGGCCAACAAAGAGGATTGGAACAGTTAAAGAAATATGGGATTGAAGGATTAGTCGTTATTGGAGGAGATGGGTCCTATCATGGTGCAAGAGCACTATCTGAGCAAGGTTTTCCATGCATTGGCGTTCCGGGAACGATAGACAATGATATTGCAGGAACTCAGTATACCATCGGCTTCGATACGGCTATTAATACGGTTATTGACGCAATTGATAAAATACGAGATACAGCTACCTCTCATGAACGCACCTTTATTATTGAGGTCATGGGAAGAAATGCAGGAGACATTGCTCTATGGGCGGGATTAGCCGGTGGGGCAGAAACCATTCTTATTCCAGAAGAAAAATATAATATGGATGAAATTGCTGCCAGACTAATTAAGGGACATGCACGGGGTAAGAAGCATAGTATTATCATCGTGGCAGAAGGTGTGACAACGGGAATGGATTTTGCCAAAGAACTCGAGGAAGCTACGAATTTTGATACACGGGTTTCTGTCTTAGGACATATGCAGCGCGGCGGCTCTCCAACAGCATTTGACCGTGTTCTCGCCAGTCGCCTTGGTGCATATGCGGTAGAGCTCTTGCTTGAAGGCAAGGGAGGACGTGCTGTTGGAATTGAGAACAATCTAGTTGTTGACCATGATTTTAATAAGGTCCTTGATACTAAGCATGTAGTGGATCTTGGAATCTTTAGATTATCAAAGGAACTTTCGATTTAATAGAGGAGGAAACATCATGCGAAAAACAAAGATCGTATGTACGATTGGACCAGCCAGTGAGAGTGTTGAAAAATTAATGCAGTTAATTGAAGCTGGGATGAATGTGGCACGTTTAAACTTTTCACATGGAAATTTCGAAGAGCATGGACAGCGAATCCGAAATATACGGGAGGCAGCTAGACGGGCGGAAAAAACGGTTGCTATTCTTTTAGATACGAAAGGTCCTGAAATTCGTACTCATAATATGAGACACGATGCCATTGAATTGAAAGCAGGCAATGAAATCATTGTTTCTATGAATGAAGTAGAAGGGACAGCGGAGAGGTTTTCTGTTACATATGCCGAGTTAATTAATGACATAGAGGTAGGTTCTAAGATATTACTTGATGATGGTTTGATTGCTCTTGAGGTGAACAAGATTGATAAGGCTTCAAAAGAAATTCATACGATCATTTTAAATGGCGGAATATTAAAGAATAAGAAGGGTGTTAATGTTCCAGGAGTATCTGTAAATTTACCTGGTATAACAGAAAAGGACGCTCAAGATATCCTTTTTGGAATTGAACAGGGAATTGACTTTATCGCAGCTTCATTTGTTCGCAGAGCATCTGATGTTCTGGAAATTAGACAGCTATTAGAAGACAATCAGGCTTCACATATCCAGATCATACCTAAAATTGAAAACCAAGAAGGAGTCGATAAAATCGATGAAATTCTTGAGGTGTCTGATGGAATAATGGTTGCTAGAGGAGATCTTGGCGTTGAAATACCTGCGGAAGAGGTTCCTTTAGTGCAGAAGCAATTAATCAAAAAATGCAATGCACAAGGAAAACCTGTCATTACAGCTACACAAATGCTTGACTCCATGCAGCGCAACCCTCGTCCTACTCGAGCTGAAGCAAGTGATGTAGCAAATGCCATCTTTGATGGTACTGATGCTATTATGCTTTCTGGAGAAACAGCTGCAGGCGCATATCCTTTTGAAGCTGTGCAAACGATGCATAATATTGCTTCCCGTGCAGAGACAGCTTTAGCCCATAAAGAAATTCTCTCCTCACGCAGTAAAGACAATGAACATAATATAACCGATGCTATTGGTCAATCTGTTGCACATACGGCACTTAACCTTGATGTTCATGCCATAATCACACCTACTGAAAGCGGTCATACGGCAAGGATGATTTCTAAGTATCGTCCTAAAGCACCGATTGTCGCTGTTACATCAAATGATTATGTTTCTCGCCGTCTTGCACTCGTTTGGGGAGTTTATCCGCAAATTGGAAGAAAGGCATCAACAACAGATGACATGCTTGATGCCGCAGTAGAAGAAAGCTTAAATAGCGGGATTGTGTCTTCTGGTGATTTAGTTGTTATAACAGCGGGTGTTCCGGTAGGTGAAGCAGGAACGACAAACTTGATGAAAATACATGTCGTAGGGGATATCTTGGTAAAGGCTCAAGGAATTGGACGAAAGTCTGCATTTGGAAAAGTAGTTGTTGCCCGTAATGCAGAGGAAGCGAATGCTAAAGTAACAGAAGGAGCCATTTTAGTAACAATTGGATCGGATCGAGAAATGGTGCCAGCTATCGAGAAGTGCAGCGCGCTTATTACAGAGGAAGGCGGGCTAACGAGTCATGCGGCAGTAGTTGGAATTAATATTGGCATACCTGTTATCGTTGGAGTTGAAAATGCAACAACTTTATTGAAGGATGGGCAGGAAATTACAGTCGACTCCAATCGGGGTGTTATTTATAACGGGCATGCTAGTGTTCTCTAACATGGTGACACTATGAGATATTTAATATTATTGATCATTGTTGTTCCCGCTGCAGAGATTGGGATGCTCCTCCTCTCAGGGAATTTTATAGGGGTATGGCCAACAATTGGATTAATTGTATTTACAGGCGTATTGGGAGCATATTTAGCTAAGAAACAGGGGCTTGAAACGATAAGGCGAGCTAGGGAGCAGCTGAGCTATGGCCGAATGCCAGGAGACGCGATTCTCGATGGGATATGTGTGTTAATCGGTGGAACATTGCTTCTCACCCCGGGTTTTTTAAGTGATATTACTGGTTTACTCTTATTAGCTCCCCCAACAAAAAGCATATTCAAAAAGCTCATGATTAAATGGTTTCGAAAATGGATAGACAGAAATACAATAACGATTATAAGATAAGCTGAAATAGAGAAAGGTCATTCCACAATGGAATGACCTTTTTCTGCATGTATTTAAGACTCAGGTTTCCCTTTGATAAATAGCCATAAATCATGGAATACGTTAGCTTTATGCAGGGTTGTAATAATGACTAGAGTAACAGGGCCGACAATCAGTCCTAAAAATCCAATTAACTTAAACCCGACAAACAAGGCAATTAAAGTAGCTAAAGGATCAAGTCCGATGTTGGAGGAAAGTATTTTTGGCTCCATAATTTGACGCTGAACGAGAACAATTGTATATAAAATCCCTAATCCGATAGCCATACCTAAATCTCCAGCAACGGCTTCATAAATGATCCAGGGAACAAAAATTAATCCGGTCCCTAAATAAGGGATAATGTCAACAATTCCTGCAATTAGTGCAATCGTTATTGCATAATCAACTCTTAAAATTAATAACCCAATTAAAATGATGACTGTTGAGATGGAGATAAGTGTTGCTTGGGCTTTCACAAATCCAAAAAGAGCTTTTTTAAGGTCTGCAAAAACTGTTATTCCGCTCGTCTTCGCTCGGTTTGGAAGCAGTTTGCCGGCCATTGCAGAAAGCCGGTACCAATCTTTACTAATAAAAAATGTGCCAAGCAACGAGAAAATCAAAACAGTTGCTGCATTCGGAAACCAAGATAAAATATTCGGTATTTTGCCAAAGAAGTTTTGAATAAATGTCCCTAAAGTTGACCCAATCTTCTTTCCGACATTCTCTATATTTTCCATAATTGTACCTTGCTGCCCGGTATCCAGACTATTAAAAAGACTTGTTATCTGATTGTAAAATGGAATAATTTGTCCTGCAAAGAATTGTTCAACATAATCAATAAGTGTTTCCAAATGATCTGGAACTACTTTAGCCAAGTAATCTGCACCTGATACAATCTCTGCTATTAATAGAGTGATCAGACCTGCAAATAGAGCGATAATCAGAACTATACTAATTAGCACCGCTAGTGCACGAGGCATTCGCCATTTATTCTGGAGGAAATTAACGAGCGGGTTAATAAGAAAGGCAATGGCAAAACCAATAATAAACGGGTATGTCACTTTTGAAACATAGAAAAAACCTATAAGAATCAATAGAGCAAAGCCGATAACGAATAATAACCTTAACGTTCGATAAAAATATACTGGGTTCAAGCAAGTACCTCCTTATGACATTGCATAAAAACTAATATTATTTACTCAAATTACAGAAGAAAGTTTCATTATTTAAAGAAATAACAATAAAAACTTAATGGAAAAGATATTTCTCTGCAGAATATTTTACCATTTCCAAAATAGGATATCATCTTATAAACACACTAATCTTCTGATAGGGAAAAATTGTAATAAAAGGTAATTTATTTTTAATAATTCTGAAATTATGTTAGAATAATATTAAGAATAGAATGTATTTTTTATTCGTATCCATACTAAAAATGACTTTATATTAATGGGAAACTTTGTATTTTTTGGTTTAGATCTATTGGGTGTATTTAACAACAATACCATTTTTTTCTATAATATAAGAAATATTAATAACGCTTAATAAGTAAAACTTATTGATTTGCAAAAAAATATTAATTTTTTCTTATTTTTCGATGCGTTTCCATTCACAAGTGTCAGATAATTGTTTATAATAGGACATGAAAATGCAACCTTTTACAAAGTCCTTTAAGAAATAAAAGTAAAAATATATTTATATTTCTACTATTATTTCTATATATTTATTATAGAATGGAAATGTAAGCATTTTCATTCTAGTTGTTTACCGAGCACTCGCTCGAATCGATTATGTGATATTGATTAATTCCAATCAAGGAATAAGAGATTTAATAGGTTGCCTTTTTATCAATTTTAACTGGTCTGTAGTTCGACATTTGTCGACTTAAAAGGGTGAAGTTGTTGCCCATATATCAGATGTACCTGATTAAAAAGTCATAAGGATTTAGCTTAGAACATGATAAACAGACAAAAGGGTATGGGGAAATCTTATTATGTAAAGGAGAGAGTCAGTATGACAGTTACACGCGGTCTTGAAGGGGTAGTTGCTACAACATCATCAATTAGTTCTATCATTGATGATACATTAACATATGTAGGATATGACATTGATGATTTAGCTGAAAATGCAAGCTTTGAAGAAGTGATATATTTGCTTTGGCATAGAAAGCTTCCGAATCAATCACAATTAGAGGATTTAAAAAATCAATTAGCAGAAAATATGGAATTGCCAAAGGAAGTATTAGAGCATTTTAAAATGTATCCGATTGATCAAGTACACCCGATGGCTGCTTTACGTACAGCTGTTTCTCTTTTAGGATTATACGATGAAGAAGCCGACTTGATGGATAAAGAATCTAATTATAACAAAGCTATTCGTCTGCAAGCAAAAATGCCTGCAATCGTTACAGCATTTTCAAGAATTAGAAAAGGTCTTGACCCAATTGCACCAAGAAAAGATCTTGGCTTTGCTGCAAACTTCTTATATATGTTATCAGGAAAAGAGCCTGAAGCCATTGCCATTGAAGCTTTTGATAAGGCACTTGTTCTTCATGCAGACCACGAGTTGAACGCTTCAACATTTACTGCACGTGTTTGTGTGGCGACATTATCGGATGTTTATTCAGGTGTTACAGCCGCAATCGGGGCTTTAAAAGGACCATTACACGGTGGGGCCAACGAAGCAGTTATGAAAATGTTAACTGAAATTAGTACACTTGAAAACGTTGAACCATATGTTCGCGGCAAGCTTGAAAAGAAAGAAAAAATTATGGGCTTTGGACATCGCGTTTATCGCAAAGGCGATCCGCGTGCTAAGCATTTAAGAGACATGTCTAAGAAATTAACAGAACTGACAGGTGAACCGCATTGGTTTGAAATGTCTACAAAAATTGAAAATATCGTAACGGGTGAGAAGAATCTTCCGCCAAATGTTGATTTCTATTCTGCTTCTGTATACCATAGCTTAGGTATTGATCATGATTTATTTACACCAATCTTTGCAGTAAGCCGTGTGTCAGGCTGGCTGGCTCATATTTTAGAACAATATGATAACAACCGATTAATCCGTCCGCGTGCAGATTATACTGGTCCCGGCATGCAGAAATATGTTCCAATCAAGCAAAGAGGATAAGCTTTGGGTGACAGAAAAATAATGTGAGAAATACAGGAATATTTTCAAATTGGAAAAATTCTGTAATAAATAGAGCAGATAAAGGTTAGGGGCTCAAAGCCATCTAACCTTTGATTCTGATAGATAGGTTTGACACCCTAGATTGTGAATTGCCATAGGGATATGTCAATGCTTTTCAAAAAATGGAGGGAATAATCATGCAAGGTGAAAAAATCACGGTAAGTAATGGTGTATTAAATGTACCAAATAATCCAGTAGTTCCTTTTATCGAAGGAGATGGAACAGGTCCAGACATTTGGGCTTCATCTTCAAGAGTATTAGACGCTGCTGTGGAGAAAGCATATAATGGCGAGCGTAAAATTGTCTGGAAAGAAGTATTAGCGGGAGAAAAGGCTTTTAATCAAACAGGCGAATGGCTTCCATCTGAAACTCTAGATGTCATTAACGATTATTTAATTGCAATTAAAGGTCCATTAACGACTCCAATTGGCGGAGGTATCCGTTCCTTAAACGTAGCGCTGCGCCAAGAATTAGACCTTTTCGTATGCTTGCGTCCAGTTCGCTGGTTTGAAGGTGTTCCTTCACCTGTTAAACGCCCACAAGACACAGATATGGTAATCTTCCGTGAAAATACTGAAGATATCTATGCGGGAATTGAATACGCAAATGGTTCAGATGAAGTAAAGAAATTAGTTTCCTTCCTTCAAAATGAACTAGGAGTAAATAAAATCCGTTTCCCTGAGACATCTGGAATTGGAATTAAACCAGTTTCTGAAGAAGGAACGAGCCGTTTAGTGCGTGCTGCAATTGAGTATGCTATTAAAGAGGGACGTAAATCATTAACGCTAGTACATAAAGGTAATATTATGAAATTTACTGAAGGTGCCTTTAAAAACTGGGGTTATGAGCTTGCTGAAAGAGAATACGGGGATAAAGTATTCACTTGGGCTCAATATGATCGTATTAAGGATGCTGAAGGCACTGAAGCTGCTAACAAAGCTCAGGCAGATGCAGAAGCTGCTGGTAAGATTATCGTTAAAGATGCTATCGCTGACATTTTCTTACAGCAAATCCTTACACGACCAAAAGAATTTGATGTAGTTGCGACAATGAACCTAAATGGTGATTATATTTCTGATGCACTTGCTGCTCAAGTTGGGGGCATTGGAATCGCTCCAGGAGCAAACATTAACTATGTAACTGGACACGCCATCTTCGAAGCAACACACGGAACTGCTCCCAAGTATGCGGGCTTAGACAAAGTGAATCCTTCATCTGTTATTCTGTCTGGTGTATTAATGTTAGAACACTTAGGATGGAACGAAGCAGCAAATATGATCGTAAAATCAATGGAAAAGACTATTGAATCTAAAGTTGTTACTTACGATTTTGCTCGCTTAATGGAAGGTGCAACAGAAGTTAAATGTTCTGAATTTGGGGATGAATTAATTAAAAATATGGAGTAATATATATATAATGGAGGCTGTTCATGAAGGTTCAAAGGCTAATAAGCACTTGGTCCCGTCTAGTTGCAGCCTCCTTTTTACATATTTAAAATACCTGAACATTCCAAGGGAGGAACTCTAATGTCTTTAAAACGCAAAAAGATTTCCGTAATTGGCAGTGGATTTACTGGGGCAACAACTGCATTTTTACTTGCCCAAAAAGAGCTTGGAGATGTAGTATTAGTTGATATTCCACAAATGGAAAACCCTACAAAAGGTAAAGCTTTAGACATGCTTGAAGCAAGTCCAGTTCAAGGCTTTGATGCAAATATTACTGGAACTTCAAACTATGAAGAAACAGCTGATACTGATATCGTTGTAGTAACAGCTGGTATTGCACGTAAGCCAGGAATGAGCAGGGATGATTTAGTACAAACAAACCAAAAGATTATGAAGAGTGTAGCACAGGAAATTGTGAAATACTCGCCTAACAGCTTTATAGTTGTGTTAACAAACCCTGTAGATGCAATGACTTATACCATTTTTAAAGAAACAGGTTTCCCTAAAAATCGTGTAATCGGGCAATCAGGTGTTCTTGATACAGCTCGTTTCCGCACGTTTATTGCACAAGAGTTAAATCTTTCCGTTAAAGATATTACTGGTTTTGTTCTTGGCGGACATGGAGACGATATGGTTCCATTAGTGCGTTATTCTTATGCTGGAGGAATCCCTCTAGAAACATTAATTCCACAAGACCGTTTAGATGCGATTGTAGAACGTACTCGTAAAGGCGGCGGAGAAATCGTTAATCTTCTTGGTAATGGCAGTGCTTATTATGCACCTGCAGCTTCTCTTGTTGAAATGTGTGAAGCTATACTTAAAGACCAGCGTCGTGTTCTTCCGTCAATTGCTTACCTGGAGGGTGAGTATGGTTATGAAGGAATCTACCTAGGAGTACCGACTATCCTTGGAGCTAACGGAATTGAGAAAGTAATCGAGCTTGAGCTTACTGCAGATGAAAAGTCAGCGCTTGATAAGTCTGCTGAAGCTGTACGCAGCGTGATGGATGTTTTGGCATAATCATACAATGAAAAATTCGGAGGGATGCCCTCCGAATTTTTTAAAAACTAAAAATTTGGCCCTCCTATTGGAACTTTATCATGATGGATAAAGGTGGTATAATGTTTTAATAAACAAAATAATTTAACAGTAATCAGATAAATAGTTGGAAACGTTTACATAAAGATGGAGGTGCCCAAAATTGTTACTTGGGAAAAAGCGAAAACTTGGAAGGAAAATTGCAGAAATAAATGTAGGGGAAAAATTAACCTTAACAGAAAAAATTGAGGATAAGGATTTACTCCTCTATTTAGGTCTTACGAATGACGCTAACCCACTTTATATTCAGCATGACTATGCATCACAAACACCATATAAAAAGCCAATTGTTCCAAGCATTATGTTGAATGGCATCATAAATTCAGCCATTTCTAAATATTTGCCTGGCCCGGGATCTCATATATTAAAGCAAGAAATTGATTATGTTAAACCTGTTTTTCACTATGGAACTATCCAGTTTCTTTTTGAGGTCACGGAAGTTAGTAAAAGCAGTCATACCATTCAAATTAAGGTACAAGGCACAAATGAAGATGATGAAATGGTCATTAATGGAACATTACTTGTATGCCCGCCTCATCGTATTCAAGCAATGGACGGCGACACACTTGAAAATTTCTAATGATTCTTCGAAAAGACATATGGTAGACGTATGTCTTTTTCTTTTCCTCAGAATATTGAAATGTTTGTCACTCTTGTTACATTTTCGCTGTCAGTATATATTAGTAATAGGATGAGGTAAGGGGTTTTTATCACGTTATTTAAGGGGAATACCGATTTAAACGGAGGTTAGCATGGGTAAGAAAATATTAGTAGTTGATGATGAACAGTCCATTCTCACTTTATTGGAGTACAATCTTAAACAGGCAGGGTATGAAGTCATCACTGCCATGGATGGAGAAACAGGAAAGAATCTTGCCATCTCAGAAAAGACTGATTTAATTGTACTTGATCTTATGCTTCCAAAAATGGATGGGATTGAGGTATGTAAGGAACTTCGCCAAGAAAAGGTCATGACACCCATTTTAATGCTGACTGCTAAGGATGATGAATTTGATAAAGTTTTAGGGCTGGAGTTAGGGGCAGATGATTATATGACAAAGCCCTTTAGTCCGAGAGAAGTTGTAGCTAGGGTCAAGGCTATTTTGAGAAGGACGCAGATGTTGTCAGAGGCTATGGAAGATGCTGCAGATGAATTAGAGTATATCCAAATTGTAGGCTTAAAGATTTTCCCTGATCAATATGAAGCCTATTTTGAAGATGAGCTACTTGAATTAACTCCGAAGGAATTTGAACTCCTCTTATATTTAGCGAAGAATAAGGGACGTGTATTAACAAGAGATCAGCTATTAAGCGCGGTATGGAACTATGACTTTGCTGGGGACACTCGGATTGTGGATGTCCATATAAGTCATTTAAGAGAAAAGATCGAGGCTGATACGAAAAAGCCCATTTATATCAAAACTATTCGCGGATTAGGATATAAGCTTGAGGAGCCTAAATGAGAATGGCCAAATTTCGCTCACGGCTTCTGTTTGGTTTAATTACATTAATATTTGCTGTATTAATTGGACTTGGTGTCCTATTAGGACAGCTTTTTAAAAGCTATTACTTGAATGCTTTTGATGAGCGGCTGAAAAAGGAAAGTGTATTGTTATCGAACTTTATTGAAGATGAAGGCGGTATTCAATCGATTAATAAGGAAGAAATCAATAATTACAGCAAAATGCTTGATGCACGAGTAACTGTTGTTGATATGTCTGGTGCAATCATTCATGATAGCGACCCATTAAAGGATTATTTGAGTAATCAAAAGCATCAATCGATTATTCATGAAATGATTGCTTATAAGGATATGAGCCATCACTTAATTAAAGATACTGGAGTGTACGATTTACATTATTATTGGCATCCAGTCTCGCTATCAGGCAAAAAAGAAGGCTATATTTTTCTAAGTACCCATATGACTGAAATAAATAATGCTTATAAACAGATATGGAAGCTGTTAACGATCATTCTGAGCATTTCATTTATTGTCATATTATTATTAGGATCAAGAATGACAACAAGATATACAAAACCTATTGAGGCCGCAACGAAAACAGCGATTGAGCTAGCGAAGGGGAATTACCGTGCTCGTACTTATGAAGACCATAATAACGAAACCGGTATGCTAAGTGCATCGATTAATGTGCTGGCAAGAAATTTGCAAGATATGAGAAAAACTCAAGAAATGCAGCAGGACCGGCTTTCAGCTCTTATAGAAAATATGGGAAGCGGATTGATATTGATTGATAGCAAAGGATTTATCAGTATGCTTAACCGTACATATAAAGAAATTTTTAATGTAAATCCCATTGAGTATATGAATAAGCTTTATTATGAAGTAATAGAGTATGGCGAAATTGTTTCTCTTATAGAAGAAATATTTATGACTGAAGAGAAAGTAAAGAAGCAAATTATTATTCCATTAGGAAGTGGACGGAGGCATTTTGAGGTTTATGGAGTGCCAATTATCGGAACGAATGATGTGTGGAAGGGTGTCCTTTTAGTTTTTCATGATATTACAGATATTAAGAAGCTTGAGCAAGTGAGGAAGGACTTTGTTGCAAATGTTTCACATGAATTGAAAACACCCATTACATCGATTAAAGGTTTTTCGGAAACACTTTTAGATGGAGCAATGGAGGATAAACAATCTTTAGAAGCGTTTTTGAAAATTATTCTGCAGGAGAGCGACCGACTACAGTCTCTTGTTCACGATTTATTAGATTTATCGAAGATTGAGCAGCAAAATTTTAATCTGTCTATTCAGTCATACAATATTGCAGATACTCTTGAAGAAGTAATAGCGATTTTAGACCAAAAAGCTGCAGAAAGAGAAATTAGCTTAATGATCGAGAAAGAAAATGATCCAATCCTCATCGAGGGTGATGCAGACCGGCTCAAACAAATTTTCTTGAATTTAATCAATAATGCTGTTACTTATACGCCAAATGGCGGAAGTGTTTCAATATCATTAAAAGAATCTCAATCGAAGGTTTTCATTAAAGTAGCGGACACAGGTATCGGAATTTCGAAGGAAGAAATCCCTCGAATATTTGAGCGATTCTATCGTGTAGATAAAGCCCGTAGCCGAAATTCCGGCGGAACAGGCTTAGGGTTAGCTATCGTCAAGCATTTAGTCGAAGCGCATAAAGGAAATGTTTCGGTTGAAAGTAAGATAGGGGAAGGGACAACCTTTTTTATTGAACTGAATAAAAATCTTCCTAAAGGCTACTGATGGATGAAGTGAATGGTTATTTTACATGTTCTTAACAATTAGCAAATGTTAGCTTAATAATTGCTTGATAGAATCATGTATGAAGAACCCCTTCATCCAAAGGAAAATGAAAAAGACGAAAGCAAACCCCGCTTTCGTCTTTTTTGCAATTTTATGAAACCTTTAGGCTAATGAAACGTATTAATTGTAAAGAACCTGTAACAGGAAGGGGAGAGAGTATGGTCAGCTTAAAAAGAATATATACAGTAACTGGCCTTGTACTGCTAATTATTATTTTGGGCATCACCGCCTTGACTACTTGGTATACGGTGGATGAATCTGATCAGGCTGTGATTTTAACTTTTGGAAAGGTTGAGGAAGGAATTACAGAACCAGGTCTCCATTTCAAATTGCCATGGCCAATTCAAAGCGTAGAGAAAGTTTCAAAAGAAACATTCAGTCTTCAATTTGGATTTGAAGAAAAAGACGGCCAAATGAAGGACTTTCCAGAAGAGACAAAAATGATTACAGGGGATGAAAACATCGTCCTCGCTGATCTTGTAGTGCAGTGGAAAATTACCGATCCAGAAAAATTCCTATACAATTCTAGTAATCCCGAAGAAATTCTATATGATGCTACCTCGGCTTCTTTAAGAAGTATTATTGGAAACTCCAAAATTGATGATGCTTTAACATCTGGGAAGGCAAAAATTGAAGCCGATGTAAGGGATTTATTAAGCTCTTTAATTGAAAAATATGATATTGGTTTATCCATTTTGGCTGTAAAGCTTCAAGATGTAGAGCTTCCGAATGATGAAGTTCGGAAGGCATTTACAAATGTGACGGATGCCAGAGAAACTGCCAATACTAAAGAAAACGAAGCAAAAAAGTATGTAAATAAAAGAATGAATGAAGCACAAGGTGAGAAGGATGCACTAATCTATAAAGCTGAAGGGGAAAAAGCAGCACGACTTGAAAGAGCAAGAGGGGATGTAGCTGTTTTCAATAAAATTTACGCAGAATATAAGAATAATCCAGACATTACTAGAGAACGACTTGTTATTGAAACACTTGAACAGGTTCTTCCAGATGCAGAAATTTATATTATGAACGATGATGGAAACACATTGAAATACTTCCCAATCAGGCCTCTTGAGAAAGAACAGCCTGTACAAACAGAGGAAGGAAGTGAAAATAAACAATGAGTGATAATAATGTAATTAATATTAATGAGCGCGGCGGAAAAAACACCCAATGGCGAAACTATATTAAAAGTGGTATTTTCTTAGTAATTCTGCTAATTATAATTGGAATCATTCTCAGCAACCTCTTTATTGTAAAAGAGGGAGAGTATAAAGTGATTCGCCAATTTGGTGAAGTTGTCAGAATTGAAAGTGAGCCTGGCTTAAGCTATAAAATTCCATTTATCCAAAGTGTTTCTACGCTGCCAAAATATCAGCTAACGTATGATGTATCAGAAGCTGAAATTAATACAAAAGATAAAAAGCGGATTATTATAGATAACTATGCTGTTTGGCGAATTGAAGATCCGAAGAAGATGATTGCCAATGCGAGAACGCTTGAAAGTGCTGAAACAAGAATGGAGGAATTTATTTATTCCACTACACGTACAGAGCTTGGGCAGCTAAACTACGAAGAGATTATTAATGATGAGAAATCCTCCCGTGGGTCATTAAATGATCGAATTACGGAAAAGGTAAACGAGCTTCTGGCAAAGGATAATTACGGTATTGTCGTCACAGATGTGCGAATGAAACGTACCGATCTACCGGCTGAAAACGAACAGTCTGTATATACGAGAATGATATCTGAACGTGAATCAACAGCACAGGAATACTTATCTAAAGGGGATGCCAATAAAAATCGGATTATTGCCGATACGGATAAACAAGTAAGAGAGCTATTGGCAAAAGCACAGGCGGATGCAGAGGAAATTAGAGCTGATGGGGAATCAGGAGCTGCGAAAATTTATAATGAGGCATTTTCAAAGGATCCTAGCTTCTACTCCTTATACAGAACATTAGAATCCTATAAAAAGACTATTAATGGCGAAACGGTTATCGTTCTGCCGTCAGATTCACCATACGCCCGACTATTAATGGGCTACACGAATTAATTAACTTCTTTCAGCATTCATCTACCACTTCTATAAATTGGAGAAGAATGAAAAAAGGTATCTATTTCAGTGGGGATTCAAACCCCGGCTGAATGAAGTTAAGCCTCCGGCGGATGCCTCAGATTTTTAGGGGAAATTATCGAGCCAGCTCGATAAAAATCTGGGCGCAATTTCGCCGAGCCGAAATTGATTAAGAACCGTTATTTTTCTTTCTTCGTTTGCTCATGGTAAAATGAAGAAAGGAAATAACGGTTTTTTAATGGAATGCTATGTTAATGGTGAAAAAGAGGTGGAATATACTTGAAGAAAAAATTAGTGTTGATTGATGGAAATAGCATTGCTTATCGGGCTTTTTTTGCTTTGCCGCTGCTGAATAATGATAAAGGCATACATACAAATGCAGTTTATGGCTTTACGATGATGTTATCAAAAATTCTGGAGGATGAAAAACCAACCCATATTCTTGTTGCATTTGATGCAGGAAAAACAACCTTTCGTCATAAGACGTTTAGTGAATATAAGGGCGGAAGACAAAAGACGCCACCCGAATTATCAGAGCAATTTCCGTTCATTCGAGAGCTGCTGGATGCCTATCAGATTCCAAGATATGAACTGGAGAACTTTGAAGCAGATGATATTATCGGAACACTTTCACTTCAGGCAGAGAAGGATGACTTTGAAGTAAAGGTGATTTCAGGAGACAAAGACTTAACCCAGCTAAGCTCAGAGAAAACAACAGTAGCCATTACCCGAAAAGGAATTACTGACATAGAGGAATACACCCCTGCTCATATTGCTGATAAGTATGGAATCACACCAGAAAGAATTATCGATATGAAAGGATTAATGGGAGATAGCTCCGATAATATTCCTGGAGTTCCGGGAGTTGGGGAAAAAACAGCTTTGAAATTATTAAAAGAGCATGGAACATTGGAAAACCTTCTAGAATCAATCGATAAAGTAAGCGGGAAAAAACTGCAGGAAAAGCTGGAGGAATTTAAAGACCAGGCAATAATGAGTAAAGAGCTCGCTACGATTACAAGAGAAGCCCCGGTAGACGTACAGCTAAATGAAATTGAATATGAAGGATTTGAAAAAGACGAGGTTATCAGAATCTATAAAGAGCTTGGCTTTAACTCTTTATTAGACAAGCTCGGTGACTTTGACGGTGTTGAAGAAGAAGATTTAGAGGAAATAGAGTTTACGATCGTTGAAGAGGTAACAGAGGAAATTTTTTCTGACATAAATTCTTTTTATGTAGAAATATTAGAAGATAATTACCATTATGCTGATATTATTGGATTTTCGGTAGGAAATGAAAAAGGAATATTCTTTATTTCAGCTGAGAAGGCTATCGCATCTCCGATTTTTAAACAATGGGCTGAGGACAAAAGTAAAGAGAAAATCGTCTACGATGGAAAAAGATCTGAAGTTTCCCTGCGTCATCATGGAATCCATTTATCAGGGATTACATTTGACTTACTTATTGCTGCCTACTTAATCAATCCATCTGAAACGATTGAAGATGTGAGTTCTGTTGCAAAAACACATGGATATACATCCATTCAATCAGATGATGCTTTTTATGGGAAAGGTGCAAAGCGAATCATCCCTGAGGAGCGGAAGCTTGCGGAGCATCTATCTAGAAAGGCTGATGCCCTACTATCTTTGAACGATAAGCTGGATCAGGAGCTTAAAGAAAATCAGCAGGATGGATTATTCTATGACCTAGAATTGCCGCTTTCTCTTATTTTAGCTGATATGGAATCGACAGGGATTAAAATGGATCTTGAGCGTTTACAGGCAATGGGCGATGAGATTTTATCAAAGCTAGTTGATATTGAAGGGCGTATTCATGAATTAGCCGGAGAAAAATTTAATATTAATTCCCCTAAACAGCTGGGAGTTATTTTATTTGATAAATTAGGTCTTCCTGTCTTTAAAAAGACAAAAACAGGTTACTCAACTTCTGCTGATGTCCTTGAAAAGCTTGAGCAGGATCATGATATTATTAAGGAAATACTCCTTTATCGCCAGCTTGCAAAGCTTCAGTCTACGTATATTGAGGGCTTATTAAAAATTGTGAATAAAGAAAATGAGAAGGTTCACACAAGGTTCAATCAGGCTCTTACTCAAACTGGAAGATTAAGTTCAACAGATCCTAATCTTCAGAATATCCCTATTCGACTGGAGGAAGGGAGAAGAATTCGCCAAGCATTTATTCCTTCTGAAAAGAACTGGCTGATCTTTGCTGCTGATTATTCGCAGATCGAGCTAAGAGTACTTGCTCATATTGCTGGTGATGAGAAGCTGATTGATGCATTTAATCAAGATATGGATATTCATACAAAGACCGCAATGGAGGTCTTTCATGTAACTGAAGATGAAGTTACTTCGAATATGCGCCGCCATGCAAAAGCAGTTAACTTTGGAATTGTGTACGGCATTAGTGATTATGGGCTCTCTCAAAGTCTAGGAATTACACGAAAAGAAGCAGGTCAATTCATTAATCGATATTTAGAGAGCTATCCAGGTGTTAAGCAATATATGGAAGATATTGTTTATGATGCTAAACAAAAAGGCTATGTATCCACTCTGCTGCATCGCAGGAGATACTTGCCAGAAATTACGAACCGAAATTTTAACCTCCGAAGCTTTGCAGAACGCACTGCGATGAACACACCGATACAAGGAAGTGCTGCCGACATTATTAAGAAGGCAATGATTGATATGGCCAATCGTTTAAAACAAGAAAAACTGAATTCACGGCTCTTGCTTCAGGTTCACGATGAATTAATCTTTGAAGCACCAGAGGATGAAATTGAACAGTTAAAGAAAGTCGTCCCTGATGTAATGGAAAATGCCATTCAATTAAAAGTTCCATTAAAGGTTGATTACGCCTATGGGCCTACATGGTTTGACGCGAAATAGAAAAGCGGAAGTGCTGGAACTAGACAATAGGAGGTGGTTCGATGCCTGAATTGCCAGAGGTGGAAACGATCCGCCGTACGTTGGATGAATTAATTATGAACAAGACGATTGACCATGTTTCAGTTTTCTGGCCGAAAATTGTAAAGCATCCTGAGGAAGTATCGCAATTTAAAGATGCATTAGTTGGGCAGAAGTTTACCGGTACCGGCAGAAGAGGAAAATTTCTTATTCTTTATACTCAGGATTTTGCGCTCATTTCCCATTTGCGAATGGAAGGAAAATATGGGCTTTTTCAGCAGACTGATGAAGTGGATAAGCATACTCATGTTATTTTCCATTTCACAGATGGTACAGAACTTCGCTATAAGGATGTACGGAAATTTGGTACGATGCATCTATATTTAAAAGGTGAAGAATTTAATCGTCTTCCTCTTTCTCAATTAGGTCCAGAACCTTTTTCTGATGGTTTTACAAAGGAAGAATTAGCTGAGAAACTTTCAAAGACGAAAAGGAATATTAAAGCTGTTCTCCTAGATCAAAAGGTGGTGGTTGGTCTCGGTAATATTTATGTTGATGAAGCACTATTCCGGGCGCAGATCCATCCGGAGAGACATGCTGACACTATAACCAATTCTGAATTAACAAGACTTCATAAAGAAATAATAGCTACATTGTCTGAAGCTGTTGACAAAGGGGGAAGTACGATCCGTTCGTACATTAACTCCCAAGGTCAAATTGGTATGTTTCAGCTCGAGCTTTTAGTTTATGGCAGGAAAGGGGAAGACTGTAAAGTTTGCGGCAGTCAGCTTGAAAGAATTATTTCCGGCGGACGTGGAACTGTATTCTGTCCTTCATGCCAAAAAAAATAATGTTAAACTCGCCATTTCAGGCGAGTTTTTCGTTCTCAAGTGCTTAAAAAGTTTTTCAATAACAATGGATAGGCTTCTCCCATATACTATCTTAGCGTTTGACAGGTAGCAACAGGTTACGTGTTGATACGAGGGAGGAGTCCTATCCAAATGATGCATACAATATCACTTTTTTTACTAGCATTTGCTGTTAGTCTAGATAGCTTTAGTGTAGGATTAACTTATGGATTACGAAAAATGAGCATCCCATTGAAATCAATTGGAATCATCGCTTGCTGTTCAGCAATCGCATTAGTGATTGCCATGACAATCGGTCGCTTCATTATTGGCTTTTTTTCACCTGCTTTCGCGGAAAGTGTTGGGGGAATCATTCTTATTTGCCTTGGAGTGTGGGTGCTTATTCAATTTTTCCGTTCAGGAAAGTCCAAGGATGCACTTCCCCATGAAAAAACGATTGTCAATTTTGAAATTAAATCGCTTGGTGTTGTTATACAAATTTTGCAAAAGCCAATGTCTGCGGATTTTGATAAATCGGGCACTATAACAGGGATTGAAGCATTAATGCTTGGACTTGCGCTATCCCTTGATGCATTCGGTGCTGGGATTGGCGCAGCTATGCTGGGGTTTTCCCCATATTATTTAGCTCTGACAGTGGCTGTCATGAGTTCACTGTTTGTATATATGGGCCTAAAAGTAGGGTCCGTTTTCTCCAAAAGTGATTGGGTACAGAAATTTTCCTTTATACCGGGGATACTATTAATACTAATTGGGATTTGGAAAATATAACGTAAGAAAGGGAAATGAGATGTCTATAGTTGTTGGCCTGACTGGAGGAATCGCAAGTGGAAAGAGCACAGTTTCCTCCATCTTAATTGAAAAAGGAGCATTAGTCATTGATGCAGATGTAGAAGCACGCTTAGCTGTCGAAAATGGAGAAGAAGCCTATAATGAGATCATTGCCCATTTTGGGGATCAAGTCCTGCTTGAAGACGGGTCGATTGACAGAGGAAAACTAGGATCTATCATTTTTCATGATGAACAGCAGCGCCAGAAACTTAACAGTATTGTTCATCCTGCAGTTAGAAAAAGAATGTTGTTGAAGAAAGACAATGCCATTGCAGACGGTGAAAAACTAGTAATTCTCGACATTCCGTTATTATTCGAAAGCAAGCTGACCTATATGGTTGACAAAACCATTTTAGTATTTGTGGATGAAGATGTTCAATTAGAACGGTTAATGAATCGTAATCATCTCACTAAAGAAGAGGCGATGGCAAGAATTAACTCACAAATGCCGCTTAAGGATAAGGTTCAGCTTGCTGATGAAGTTATAAATAATAATGGTACTATAGCGGAAACAGAGCAGCAGCTTATAGAAATATTGAAAAAATGGAATGCTATGTAGGAGCCTTAAGGGCTCTTTTTGTTTGCAATTGTTAATCAAGAGCAATAGGTTGATTAATCAGAATTATAAAACATTTATTTTCCACACTTTAATCATTACAAACGTCTACTAATATGTTATACTAATTACATATGAATACGATATAAAGTATAACACTTATGCGGAAGGGGCCGTAAAATGAAAGCGAAAATTGCAATTAACGGTTTTGGAAGAATTGGACGAATGGTATTTAGAAAAGCCATTCTTGATGATAAACTTGATGTGGTTGCAGTAAATGCAAGCTATCCAGCTGAAACATTGGCACACTTAATTAAGTATGACACAAATCATGGCCGATTTGAAGGGGAAGTTATTCCGGAAGACGGCGCTCTTATTGTAAATGGTAAGCGTGTACAATTATTAAGCAACCGTAACCCGCAGGAGCTTCCTTGGAAAGAATTAAATATTGATATTGTCATTGAAGCAACTGGTAAATTTAACTCTCGTGATAAAGCAGCACTTCATTTAGAAGCTGGTGCTAAGAAGGTTATATTAACAGCTCCAGGAAAAAATGAAGACGTTACAATTGTAATGGGTGTGAACGAAGAAGCTTTAAACATTGCAGAGCATGATATTATTTCAAATGCTTCTTGTACAACTAACTGCTTAGCGCCGGTTGCGAAAGTACTTGACGAACAATTTGGCATTGAAAATGGACTAATGACTACGGTTCATGCTTATACGAACGACCAGAACAATATAGACAATCCACATAAGGATTTACGCCGTGCCCGTGCTTGTGCACAATCTATTATTCCAACATCAACAGGTGCAGCTAAAGCGTTAACATTAGTGCTTCCTCATTTAAAAGGCAAGCTTCATGGAATGGCTTTACGTGTTCCAACACCAAACGTTTCTCTAGTTGACCTTGTAGTGGATCTTAAGTCCGATGTAACTGTTGATCAGGTCAATGCAGCATTTGAACAAGCTTCCGAAGGCGCTCTTAGCGGTATTTTAGATATTACTGATGAGCCATTAGTTTCAATCGACTTTAACACAAATCCGCATTCTGCTATCATTGATGGGTTATCCACAATGGTCATTGGAACGAATAAAGTAAAGGTTTTAGCATGGTATGACAATGAATGGGGCTACTCTTGCAGAGTTGTCGATTTAACAAAATATGTTGCACAGGAGCTTCTTAAACCTTCTGCAGTAAATGTTGGTTAATGAAATGCGCCTTGCAGCGCTATTAGGCATGCCAAAATTGGCATGCTTAATTTTTTTTGTCTAGCTCCACAAGGAACACTTCGGCAGCATAATCATCGCACGAGTAAAAGCGATAGCTTTTAGGAGGAGCGCCTACCCCGACGTACAGGACGTACTAGTGTCGACAGTGCGACAGGACAAGGAACGCCTCGGCAGCGAAACATCGCACGACCAAAAGT
>NZ_JBALNX010000026.1:0-23962 GCF_036962035.1 Bacillus sp. JJ1773 | reverse complement strand
TTTTGTCGACCTCGAGGTCATAAGCCAATCCTGAAAGGTAGAGCTCACCTTTCAGGGAGGATCGTCTTGTGCTTGTCGGGGGTGGGCGAGGCGCTTCCGCTTTTCTATTTTGCAATCATATCCATCTCTAGTAAAATCGATAGACAGTCCTCTTTTGAGCCTTATTATAAAAGAGGACAAAGAGAACCCTTTAACAAATTTTTAGAACTGTATTGCAAAAAGAAATTAAACAAAGTATACTAGTCATCGTGAACTTCTATTATTTTGTTTATAGTGGCTACTTAAAGGGTTAGGACCTCTTTGGACTAACTTTCCCCCGTGGTAGTTATCTGGAAATGTAGAATGTCATTATTATTGTTAAAGGGGGAAATTTGAATATGGAAACGATGGGTCGTCACGTAATCTCAGAACTTTGGGGATGCGATTTTGAAAAGTTAAATGATATGGATTTTATTGAGCGTACTTTTGTAGATGCAGCATTAAAATCGGGTGCTGAAATCCGAGAGGTGGCATTTCATAAGTTTGCACCACAGGGTGTGAGCGGAGTTGTTATCATCTCTGAATCGCATTTAACTATTCACAGCTTTCCTGAGCATGGTTATGCCAGCATTGATGTATATACGTGTGGAGATCTTGACCCTAGCATTGCTGCAAACTACATTGCAGAGGCGTTAGGTGCAGAAACGTGTGAGAATATCGAAATTCCACGCGGGATGGGTCCAGTTCAAGTTAAACAAGCGCAAGCTAATGCTTTATAATAACAAAAGGCATGAAAATTCAGAGGTGTATTTTATACACCTCTTTTAATTTGCCCATTTTCGGACTCATTAACTATTGGGCTTTTATCTAAAAAATAGTACAATAATAGTACCCGAGCATTTTGAATGAAAAGAATCCGGAGCTGATTGTATGAAATGTCCTTCATGTCAAAATAACAATACACGTGTACTTGATTCTCGTCCTGTTGATGACTACCGTTCCATTCGGCGCAGACGAGAATGCGAAGCCTGCGGATATCGTTTCACAACCTTTGAGAAGGTTGAGGAAATTCCTCTTATTGTCGTCAAAAAAGAGGGAACAAGGGAAGAATTCAGCCGTGATAAAATATTACGGGGTCTTATTAAAGCTTGTGAGAAACGTCCTGTTGCCCTGAAAGAGCTGGAAGAAATTACTTCCAGTGTCGAGAAGGAACTCCGCAGTAATGGTGTCTCTGAAATTCAAAGTGAAGCTGTTGGTGAAATGGTAATGGACAGGCTGGCTAAAATCGATGATGTCGCCTACGTAAGATTTGCATCGGTTTATCGGCAGTTTAAAGATATCAATGTCTTTATTGATGAATTGAAAGAATTGATTAAGAAAGAAAAGGAATAAAAGGGGCACGTTCTTTGAGCTAAAGAAATCTTTAGCTCTTTTTTGGTAAATGATTATTATTGAATTGAAAGGTTGATAAAATGGTTCAGCATTGGCAGGAATTGGTTCCGATTGATCGATATGTGGTAGCTGCTAGCGGGCTTTTGCATGCTTATGACCGAAAAGTGCTAACTTTTTTGTATCAGCCCTTAATCGGATCTACTTGTTTTAGTTTATACATGACATTATGGTCGGAGTTGGAAGAAAATCGATTATGGTCCAGCTCTAATTCACATCACAGCCTGATGAATTTTATGGATTTAGGCTTAAATGAGATTTACAAAGCCCGTATAAAGCTTGAAGGTATTGGGCTTATGAAGGTTTATGAAAAAAAAGATGAAGATGCCAGATCATTTATTTACGAATTGATCCCGCCTTTAACACCGGAACAATTTTTTTTAGATGGAATGCTAAATATATATTTGTACAAAAAAATTGGTAAAAATCAATATTCGAGATTAAAGCGGTTTTTTTCAGAAGATAAGGTGGATTCTAAGGGGAATTACTTTGAAGTTACCAAATCATTTCAGGATATTTTTATGACAAGTCATATGGACTCTATTTCTTATGATTCAGAAGCCGAAGAGATGATGCAAGCTTCAGAAGGGAAAAGTTTTATCAGAAGAGATGAACAGGACCGTATACAAATCATTCATGATACATTTAATTTTAGGCTTCTTGAAGCTGGACTAAATGAGTCCCTGATTCCGAAAGAGGCTTTCACAAAAAAAGTAAAAAATGCGGTCAGCAATCTTGCTTTTTTATATGGAATAGATGCGATCCAAATGAAAAATATTGTCATCAGCGCCATTACAGAAGATAATGAAATAAACATAGAAGAGTTGAGGAAGTCTGCTCGTGATTGGTACCAATTTCAACATCATGATCAGCTTCCATCATTAGTTGATCGAACACAGCCAATGGCACAGCGGACGCAAATAAAGGAGCCCGAAACGAAGGAAGAGGAATTGCTTCGTGCTTTAGAGATTACTTCACCTAGGCAAGTGCTAAAGGATCTTTCTGGAGGGGCAGAGCCTTCAAAAGGGGATCTGCAAATTATTGAAGGTGTTATGTTTAATCAAAAGCTGCCTCCGGGGGTTGTAAATGTACTGATTCAATATGTCATGCTGAAGACAGATATGAAATTAACGAAAGGCTATGTAGAAAAAATAGCGAGCCACTGGGCAAGAAAGAAAATAAAAACGGCAAAAGCAGCTATTGATTTAGCCAAAAATGAACATAGGCAATATATGGAATGGGGAGACGGGAATAAGAAACCAGCTAATTATGCAGGAAAAAAGAAACCGATTCGAACGGAAATGCTTCCTGACTGGTTTGACGAAACAGGTACCCCTGCACAAGAATCAATCAATAAACAACAGGATGAAGATCTTGAACTGAAAAAGAGAGAACTTCAAGAAACAATAAAGAAGTTACGTTCAGGAAAAGAGGCTGACTAATGGAAAGAATTAATGACACATTAAAACGATTGGCTGGCAGAGAGGATTTTCAAAAAAGATATGAAATGCAGCGCAGGGAAACATTAAATAATCCAGACGTGAAGGCCTTTCTCAAAAGCCATCAAGATGAATTAACCGAGAAAATGATTGAAATAAGCATGGTGAAGCTTTATGAATATTGTAATCAAAGCAAGGAATGTAATCGATGTCCAAGCTTAGATGGATGTGTGAATTTCATGAAGGGCTATCATCCAAAGCTTGTTATAGAAAGAGGCAGCATTGCATTACATTACGACAAATGTCCTCGAAAGGTTATGGACGATGAGAAACGCAAAAATGAAAAATTAATTCAAAGCTTGCATGTTCCAAGGGATATCCTTGAGGCTTCCTTTGATTCCATTTATGAGGATGATGAAAGAATTGATGCTGTTCAGAAGGCTGCTTCGTTTATAATGAATTATAAACCAGGCTCCAGACAGAAGGGATTATACTTTTATGGGAAATTTGGAGTTGGAAAATCATATTTACTAGGTGTTATTGCTAATGAATTGGCTAAAAAAGAAGTTTCGTCCATGATTGTGTATGTCCCTGAACTTTTAAGGGAACTAAAAAGCTCAATTGCTGATTCTACTCTTAATGAAAAGGTTGAGACTATCAAAAAAGTGCCTGTTTTAATGTTTGATGACATTGGTGCAGAAACGATGTCTAGCTGGACGAGAGATGAGGTCATGGGACCCATCCTACAATTTCGAATGCTCGAAAGCCTGCCGACTTTTTTTACTTCTAATTTTGATTTTCAAGGACTGGAACATCATTTATCCTACAGCCAGCGAGGAGAAGAAGAGAAAATGAAAGCCCGGCGCATAATGGAGAGGATCAGATATTTAGCGGAACCAGTTGCCGTGGAAGGACGGAACCGCAGAGTTTAGATGTTAAAGCCTGAATAAACGGTATACCTATTGGTTTTCACTGGAAAGAGTTAATAAAATTATTTAGAGCTGTCCTATTCTCAGGATGGCTCTGTTTTTTTAGAGATGAATTTATCGCAGATTAACGGGCTGTAAGATCCCCACTTCAAGAAGTTGAGTAAAATAAAAAAATTCTAAGTGGGGGATCAACAGTCCGTAAAGGCCCGATTGGTTCAACTAACAATCAGTGGGGGATGAAGGAAAACCCCCACTGATTGAAGTTTCACTTTATTATCCTCAACATACATATGAATTCTTATCAGCACTTCTATTTTGTCCAAATTCCCCATATACATTTAAAACAGAATACTATATAAAGGGGGGATTTGGTTGATCGAAATCACTTTCCAGAAGACCGAGGATGCTAAAAATCTTTTTAGATATTTACAATATTATTTAGCTTCTTCCGCACTTTCCAATAAAAATATTCTTCAAATTGAAGATCACCATATAGTTCGAATCCATATCGAGCCACAAATGAAAAAGGATTTAGAAATGATAAAAGAAGTTTTCTATAAGTTTATTATTACTAGTAAACAAGATAATTGGTTTCGCAGAATTATAGCTGAACATTATTATTATCAGGATGAGGAGGAACAGCAGCAAATTCTTGAGATTATTCATTCCATCCTAGAAGGAAATAGAAAGGACCTTACCACTTTCCTGAGTGATGTAGATATGGAGGGGAATATTAAAAATACGATTAATGAAATCTTCCATGAGAATATTAACTTTTCCTTCGATTCCTTTGTGAAATTTAGATTGCGTCCAATAATGGACCAAATGGCCAAATATGTAGAAATTTCAATAGATGAATATAAAATGGAGCAAGAGTACCAAATGTTTATTCAAACTTTAAGGGATTTTTTAACAGGTAGAGAAGCGAAGTTCGACCACATTCATTTACTAATTGATGATGGCATTCATTTTTTTAATGAAAACTATGATGAAATGAAACGGGCGGATTTAGCACATATGATTGATAGAAGGCTTCTGATTAATCACCCTGTTTATGTGGATTCAGTTACGATTGCCCCATTGCTTTCCATTGCACCGGCCATTATTTATCTTTATACCGAGTATAAGGAGCAGGCACTCGTCAGAACAATCCAAAATATTTTTGAAGAAAGACTCGTGATAAGCTCAACTAGTAAATTTTATAAAAATAAAAGTATGCTAACGTATACAGCTGATGAAAAAATATAAAGATGCCCTTGATTTTCCTGAAATAACAAACTATAATAACGTACATAATATGAAGTGCATCAATTCTTAATAAATATAAGTTTTGATAAGGACAAGGGTATTCTTTTACGGTTTAAAGAGAGGGAAGGCAAGGCTGGAACCTTCCTAACACGAATAGAATGCTTACCACCTTTGAACTTCAGCTCGGAAATGGGCTGACGGTCACAAGCCGTTAAATTGCTACAAGTCATTTGACACATATTTTTGTGAAATGAGAAGTAGGGTGGAACCACGTGTTAATTACAACTCGTCCCTTTTTTAGGGACGAGTTTTTTTATTTTTATCCAAATAGGAGGATTTGCTATGTCAGATTTAATTAAAGTATCGTTTCCCGATGGGGCTGTAAAGGAGTTTCCTAAAGGGACGACAACAGAAGATATCGCTGCTTCTATAAGTCCTGGACTTAAGAAGAAGGCGATAGCAGGTAAATTCAATGGCGAAATGTACGACCTGCGCCGTCCAATTGAAGAAGATGGAGCGGTCGAAATCGTTACTCAAGACAGCAGCGATGCATTGGAAGTACTTCGCCACAGTTCAGCACACTTAATGGCACAAGCGATTAAGCGCCTATATAAAAATGTTAAGCTCGGTGTAGGTCCTGTCATCGAAGGCGGGTTCTACTATGATATTGATCTTGAGCAATCCTTGACTCCAGAAGATCTGCCGCTTATTGAAAAAGAAATGAAAAAGATCATCAATGAAAACATTGATATCATTCGCAAGGAAGTTAGCCGTGATGAAGCTGTTAAATTGTTCAAGGAAATTGATGATGAATATAAATTGGAGCTGATCGAAGCAATCCCAGCGGATGAGACAGTGACACTTTATGAGCAAGGAGAGTTTGTTGACCTTTGCCGCGGTGTTCACGTGCCATCTACTGGCAAGCTGAAGGAATTAAAGCTACTAAGCATTGCCGGTGCTTACTGGCGCGGAAACAGCGATAATAAAATGCTGCAGCGCATATATGGAACAGCTTTCTTTAAGAAGGAAGATTTAGCAGAGCATTTGCGCCTGCTTGAGGAAGCAAAAGAACGTGATCACCGTAAGATCGGGAAAGAGTTAAATTTATTTACAAACTCACAAAAAGTAGGACAAGGCCTGCCGCTATGGCTTCCAAAAGGAGCAACAATTCGCCGTATCGTTGAGCGCTATATTGTTGATAAGGAAGTACGTTTAGGCTATGACCATGTGTATACACCAGTTATGGGAAGTGTAGAGCTATACAAAACGTCTGGTCACTGGGACCATTACCAAGAGGATATGTTCCCTGTCATGGAAATGGACAATGAGCAGCTCGTTCTTCGTCCGATGAACTGTCCGCACCACATGATGATTTATAAAAATGGCATTCACAGCTACCGTGAGCTTCCAATTCGGATTGCAGAACTTGGAACGATGCATCGCTATGAAATGTCTGGAGCATTGTCTGGTCTTCAGCGTGTACGTGGAATGACATTAAATGACGCTCATATCTTTGTCCGTCCTGACCAAATTAAAGAAGAATTTATTCGTGTTGTTCGGCTTGTACTTGACGTGTATAAAGACTTTGGCATCGAGGATTATTCTTTCCGCTTATCTTATCGTGATCCGCAAGATAAAGAGAAGTATTTCGATGATGACCAAATGTGGGAAAAAGCACAAGCCATGCTGAAAGAGGCTATGGATGAAATTGGGCTCGACTATTTCGAGGCTGAAGGAGAAGCTGCTTTTTACGGTCCAAAACTGGATGTACAAGTAAAAACTGCTTTAGGCAAGGAAGAGACTTTATCAACAGTACAGTTAGACTTCTTATTGCCTGAGCGCTTTGATCTAACTTATATCGGGGAAGATGGCAAACATCATCGTCCAGTCGTTATTCACCGTGGTGTTGTTTCAACAATGGAACGCTTTGTAGCCTTCTTAATTGAAGAGTATAAAGGGGCATTCCCAACATGGCTTGCACCTGTTCAAGTTCAAGTCATTCCTGTTTCGCCAGATGTTCACTACGACTATGCAAAGGAAGTGCTTGAACAACTTAAAGCTGAAGGCTTCCGTGTGGAGCTTGATGACCGAAACGAGAAAATTGGCTACAAAATTCGCGAAGCTCAAATGCAAAAAACTCCATATATGCTTGTAGTCGGCGATAATGAGGTAGCCGAAAAGGCGGTCAATGTTCGTAAATATGGAGAGCAGAAATCTGAAACAGTTCCATTTGCAGATTTTATTGCGGGATTGAAGGAAGAAGTTAAAAGATAATTGAGATATATCGACAACTTTCCGAATATATCAGCGACTTTCTAGAGCTCTAAAGTTTGAGAAACTCTGCTCATTTATTGGAAAATCTCAAAAATGTATTGCATGATTCCGATACATTTGTTACAATTTTCTTCGTTGCAACAGAAATGAACGTTTGACATGAAAACATCTTTTGTGATATAGTTGCTAAGGTAAATTGAATACAGTTTGAGGAAAAGAAGAAGCACCCGCTTCTCACCTGATTGACGCAAAGAGCAGTTGGCAGGTTTTACGTAAACATTGTTGTTTAAATTTTGTACGTAAAGTGTGGGTGTTGTCATCCACACTTTTTTTATTGGATTTAAACAGATCTGCGTCTCTTTGGAACAGATATGTTATGTATTCTTGCGAATGTAGCTTTCGTCCGGTGCAATAGGCTCTAATGCCTTCTTGACCCAAATGTTGTGTTCGCATATTAACCTTGGAGGTGTCTAACTATTAGCAAAGATATGTTGTTAAACGAGGGCATTCGCGCCCGTGAAGTTCGTCTTATTGACCAAAACGGCGAGCAATTAGGAATCAAGTCAAAAATCGAAGCACTTGAAATTGCTGCACGAGTTAATCTTGATGTTGTTCTTGTTGCACCGAATGCAAAACCTCCTGTAGCCCGTATCATGGACTATGGAAAGTTCAAGTTCGAGCAGCAGAAGAAAGATAAAGAAGCTCGCAAAAATCAAAAGATTATCAGTGTTAAAGAAGTTCGTCTAAGCCCAACAATTGATGAGCATGATTTTAATACAAAGCTTCGCAATGCAATTAAATTCCTTGAAAAAGGCGATAAAGTTAAAGCATCGATTCGATTTAAAGGACGTGCCATTACCCATAAGGAAATTGGTCATCGTGTATTAGTTCGCTTTGCTGAGGCTTGCACAGAAGTAGCTACTGTAGAATCACATCCGAAAATGGATGGCCGCAGTATGTTCATGATGCTAGCACCTAAAAACGAAAAGTAAGAGGAGGAATTCCAAATGCCAAAAATGAAAACTCACCGCGGCGCTGCTAAGCGTTTCAAAAGAACAGGATCTGGAAAACTTAAGCGTCACCACGCTTACACAAGCCACTTGTTCGCTAATAAATCTCAAAAACAAAAGCGTAAGCTTCGCAAAGGAACTCTTGTTTCTTCAGGCGATTACAAACGCATCCGTTTCTTATTAGTAAATCTTAAGTAATATCCGATATTAGGAGGGAAATCATATGCCACGTGTAAAAGGCGGTACAGTTACTCGCAAACGTCGTAAAAAAGTTCTTAAATTAGCTAAAGGTTATTTCGGTTCAAAACATACATTATATAAAGTTGCTAACCAACAAGTAATGAAATCTTTAATGTATGCTTACCGTGATCGTCGCAACAAAAAGCGCGATTTCCGCAAACTATGGGTTACTCGTATTAACGCAGCAGCTCGCATGAACGGTCTTTCTTACAGCCGTTTAATGCACGGTTTAAAGCTTGCTGGCATCGAAGTAAACCGCAAAATGCTTGCTGAATTAGCAATCGCTGACGAAAAAGCATTCGCTGAATTAGCATCTGTAGCTAAGCAAAACTTAAGCAAGTAATATATCTGCCATTCTCGATTAGAGGATGGCTTTTCTATTTTGGAGGTATAAATCATGCTAAAGATATTTATTACTTTGTTTATCATTATTAATATAGCGGGTTTTTACTTGATGAAAATCGATAAGAATAAAGCAAAAAACCATCAATACCGAATAAGCGAAAATACATTATGGCTTGTAGCCATTTTTTTCGGTGCTACTGGCATGACGCTAGGGATGAAAACCTTCCGTCACAAAACAAAGCATTTCCAGTTTAAATACGGTTTGCCGGTACTATCTCTCCTTGAAATAGGTCTCCTCCTATTTGCATTTAATCTTTTGTCATAACTGTCGGAATCCCTCAATAAGCTGTAAAAGAAGACAGCAAGGATTTTAAGCATTAAGAGGGTGAGTGAAGATGAATGATCAATTATCATTGCTATTTGTGATGATTGAAACAGCCGGAATTTTAGCCCCCATTGCCTTTATATTATTTCATATTTTAAGACAATTTTTCTTTATTCCTGTTCCTCTCGTATGTCTAACAGGAGGAATATTATTTGGCAGTTTTTTTGGCAGTTTATACTCGTTAATTGGTTTAATGCTAAGCAGTATTCTTTTCTATTTTCTTATTAGCCGTATGCCGAAAACACATGCTAAACTATCAAACTTAAAAAAACGATGGTTTGGGGAGTATCGGAATCTAAGTGTAGGTCAAATAGCTGTATTAAGGCTTATCCCCTTTATTCATTATCATTTACTGAATTTTTGCCTAATTGAGCGAAACAAAAGCTTTCAGGATTATCTTAAGAATTCATGGATAACAAATCTGCCTTTAGCCATTTTCTACACGGTGTTTGGAGAATTTATAAGTAGGTTTACTCCATCAATGATTCTCATCATCTTACTCTCCCTTGGGGTCCTTGTTTTCATATTAAGGGAAAAAGTAACTGTGATTAAGTGGAGGGAATTTTTTAAAGCTGCATAAAGAAAAAACGTTCGGGATTTTTCGAACGTTTTTAACTGTGTTCATTGAATGGTGTTTCGGGTGTCTTACTTTTTTCCATAAACTCTTTGATGGGACTTTTCCAGTCGATTTTTGCATTCGGGTAATTTTCGTATACTTTTCTTTCGATAAATTGTAAATCTTCTCGAACCATTCCTTTCAGTGAGGCAAGGTTTCTAGGCCAAATAAAGATAGAGATGACCTCAAAAGCGTTTTCAGTTGTCCCTAAGTATTTTTCCCCTTCAAACAAAACTCCTTTATAAGTAATCAAAAAGTTTTTACGCACATTGTTAGAATCATCTAAGAAATAATACCGTTTCTGCTCATGGGCCAGTTCGAGCTTCCGTTTCGGATTTAATAAATATTTGAACACGCTATATATGAGAAAAATTATAATAGCAAATAGCAGGAAGCGTATTAGCCACATCATAAGAAGCCCCTCCAATTGTATTTTCCTTTCATTACGAATAACCCAACAAAAAAGTTTCAACTTTCTATACTTTTGTTATAATTTTTTTATAATTATTTATAAGTAGACCTAAAATTAGGATGGTGTAAAATGAATTATCAAAAATTATTTACTATGCAAAAAGGACTGGATGAACATATTGAAACAAAGCATCAGCTGCAGAATGAAAATTTAATTGATCGTAAAGTGTTGGCATTACTTGTAGAATTAGGAGAACTTGCGAATGAAACGAGGTGCTTCAAGTTTTGGAGTTTAAAACCCTCATCCCCTAGGGAAACTGTTTTAGAAGAATTTGTGGATGGTGTTCATTTTATTCTTTCACTTGGAATAGAGTGCGGTTTTTCACAGGAAAGTGAATATTTAGGACAGAAAGAAGCAAAAACTTCTATAAGTGATCAGTTTTTGCATGTGTTTGAGTTAGTAAGTATGTTCAAAAACAGCAAGGCATTAGAGGATTATAAAGAACTTGTTCAAGCCTACATACAATTAGGAGAGCTTCTGGGCTTTAATGCAAAGGAAATCGAGAAAGCATATATTGATAAAAATGAAGTTAATTATGAAAGACAACGACAAGGGTACTAAATGGGTATTTTCTTTTTGTTATTAGAAAATTTTAGTATAATAAAACCGAATACATATTAAGGGAGTCGAAATAATGACGAAATTAGATGCAACGTTAACGATGCTAAAGGATTTAACTGATGCAAAAGGGATTCCTGGCAATGAGCGTGAACCTCGCGAAGTCATGAAGAAATACATAAGTGAATATGCCGATGAAGTGACAACTGATGGACTTGGCAGTTTAATTGCCAAAAAAGTCGGGAAAGAGGACGGCCCGAAAATAATGGTTGCCGGCCATTTAGACGAAGTAGGTTTTATGGTTACAAATATTGATGATAAAGGATTTCTTCGTTTTCAGACCGTTGGCGGCTGGTGGTCACAAGTCATGCTTGCTCAGCGGGTAACGATTGTGACAAACAAAGGGGATGTAACTGGAGTCATCGGTTCAAAGCCTCCGCACATTCTTTCTCCAGAAGCAAGGAAAAAGCCAGTAGACATTAAAGATATGTTTATTGATATCGGTGCTTCTAGCAAGGAAGAAGCGAAGGAGTGGGGCGTGAAACCTGGTGATATGGTCGTTCCATATTTTGAATTTACAGTGATGAATAATGAAAAGATGCTTCTTGCAAAAGCATGGGATAACCGTATTGGCTGTGCGATTGCCATTGATGTTCTAAAATCACTTAAAGATGCTGATCATCCAAACATTGTTTATGGAGTAGGAACAGTTCAGGAAGAGGTTGGACTTCGTGGTGCCCGTACATCCGCACAAAAAATTGAACCGGATATTGCTTTCGGGGTGGATGTAGGAATCGCTGGAGATACTCCTGGCATCACAGAAAAAGAAGCATTAAGCAAAATGGGTAAAGGCCCTCAAATCATTCTTTATGATGCGTCCATGGTTTCTCACAAAGGCTTGCGTGATTTAGTAACAGATACAGCTGATGAATTGAATATTCCATATCAGTTTGATGCTGTGCCAGGCGGTGGAACAGATTCAGGTGCTATTCACTTAACACATAATGGAGTACCTGCATTATCCATTACGATCGCTACCCGCTACATTCATTCGCATGCAGCCATGCTTCATCGTGATGACTATGAAAATGCTGTAAAGTTAATTGCCGAGGTCATTAAACGCCTTGATAGAGAAACGGTTGAAAAGATTACGTTTCAATAATTACAAAGAAAAAAGATGAGCCAACTAGGTCATCTTTTTTCGCTTATACTATTTATTTCAATCCATTCTCCAATGTTTGAAGCATCTCCTGTTTATCTTGATCAGAGGAGTTCTTCCAAATCACTTCGAATAATACTCCTAATCCAGGGAGCATTTTTTCCTCTCCGTTTTGGATAGCATCAACAATTGTATCCTTTAATTCGTCTTGTGAATTACCTGAAACATTGTGTATAATTGCGTTTCTTAAGTTTAAGTTCATTGACAGCACTCCTTCCGTATAATTGAATCGTTATTATCATTTCATTTTTTGGATTTATTATGTATTTTATTTGGGCTATAATAAGAAAATTGGAGCAAAAAATAAAGGAGAGTGAGAGTGTGAAGTATATTCACTCTGCGAATAACCCTCAAGTAAAGCAATGGAAAAAGCTTTTAACGAAAAAGGAAAGAGACAAAACGGGAACCTTTTTAGTCGAAGGCTTTCATCTCGTTGAAGAAGCATTATTAAACGGGCGTATTGAAGAAATTGTGGTCAGTGAAAATACGGGATTGCCGCCTTCATGGAATTATGGAGAAATTCCAGTAACGTTAGTAACGAATGACATTATTCAAAGTTTATCTGATACGGAAACACCTCAAGGGGTAATCGCCATTTGCCGTCAGCCCGAGTTTAACGCCGATCAAGTTAATGGAAACAAATATTTGCTAATTGATGCGGTTCAAGACCCAGGGAATTTAGGCACGATGATTCGAACAGCGGATGCTGCGGGCGTGGATGCTGTAATCATTGGGGATGGTAGTGTAGATAGCTATAATCCGAAAGTACTCCGCTCCGCACAAGGCAGTCATTTTCACCTCCCGATAGTTAGAGGAAATCTTTCTGACTGGATTAGTAAGCTTACGAAGGAAAACATCCCTGTGTACGGCACGGCATTAGAAAATGCAAAAGAGTATACAGAAATTGAAACTAAGGGGAGATTTGCCTTAATAGTCGGCAATGAAGGAAGCGGCGTACGAAAGTCAATTTTAGCAGAAACAACCGACAATCTATACATCCCGATTTACGGAAAAAGTGAATCATTAAATGTAGCTATTGCAACAGGGATTTTGCTTTATTACTTAAGAAATTAGTAATTGGGCGCTTTTTTTCAGAAAACCGTTTGAAACTATGTGAAGAATATACTATAATAACAGGAAAATTATATTGTTATAAAACAATGATGGAGAAAAGTAGCTTGCAGGGAACTTTTCAGGGAGAGAATGCCTAGACTGAGAGCATTTTCAGAGGGAAAGCAAGAGAAATTTCACCTCCTGAGTTGGCATCGGGACCATTATAAAGTTACGGCTGACTAAGCCGCTTCCACTTTTCAATGTAAAGATGTTCCGGCTTATTGCCGTTATCCGAATGAAGCGAATACATAAAGCGATCGATACATGCTTTTTGTGTTAAAAAGGGTGGTACCGCGAATCCAAAACCTCGTCCCTTTATGGGATAGAGGTTTTTTATTTTGGAAAAAAACAGATTTAAAGGAGGATTTTTTAGATGCAAGAGCGTTTAAAAGAACTGCAAAGCGAAGCGTTGGACAAAATCAGTCAAGTGTCTGATTTAAAAGAGCTAAATGATATTCGAGTATCCTATTTGGGAAAAAAAGGACCCATTACAGAAGTATTGAAAGGCATGGGGAAATTATCTGCCGAAGAACGCCCAGTCATGGGGGCACTAGCGAATGAAGTACGTGATGCTATTGCAGCAGGAATTGAAGAGAAGCAAATACATTTAGAAGAGACAGCTGTTCAAGAAAAACTGGCGGGTGAAAAAATTGATGTTACCTTGCCAGGCCGTCCAGTGAAAACGGGAAATCATCACCCTCTTACAAGCATCGTAGAGGAAATTGAAGACTTATTTATTGGGATGGGTTATACAATTGCTGAAGGACCCGAGGTAGAAAGTGATTATTATAATTTCGAAGCGCTAAACTTGCCAAAGGATCACCCAGCTCGTGATATGCAGGATTCCTTCTATATTACAGAAGACATTCTTCTACGTACCCAAACATCCCCTGTACAAGTGAGAACAATGGAAAAGCACAAAGGGAAAGGTCCTGTGAAAATTATTTGTCCAGGAAAAGTGTTCCGACGTGATAATGACGATGCTACACATTCCCATCAGTTTATGCAAATTGAAGGTCTAGTTGTCGATGAAAACATTCGCATGAGTGATTTAAAGGGAACTTTAGAATTGTTCGCGAAGAAGTTATTTGGAGAAGACAGAGAAATCCGCTTACGCCCAAGTTTCTTCCCGTTCACTGAGCCTTCAGTAGAGGTGGATGTATCCTGCTTTAAATGTGGTGGGAAGGGCTGTAACATTTGCAAAAAAACCGGCTGGATTGAAATATTAGGAGCTGGTATGGTCCATCCGAATGTACTTGAAATGTCAGGCTTTGATTCAAAGAAATACTCTGGATTTGCATTCGGAATGGGAGTGGAGCGGATTGCTATGCTGAAATACGGCATCGATGATATTCGCCATTTCTATACAAATGATGTGCGTTTCTTAAAACAATTCGCTATTAATGAATAGTTTACAGCTGCTAAAAGGGCTAGAAAAATGAGATACAGGAGGATATAACATGTTTGTTTCATATAAATGGCTGCAGGATTATGTTGATTTATCAGGTGTGACCCCAGCAGAGCTTGCAGAAAGAATTACGAAAAGCGGTATAGAGGTTGAAGGCATAGAGGTTCTAAATGAAGGGATTCGCGGTGTTGTCATTGGGCATGTTCTTGAAAGAGAGCAGCATCCGAATGCTGATAAATTAAATAAATGCTTAGTCGATATTGGTGGTGAAGAGCCTGTACAAATCATTTGTGGCGCATCTAATGTTGATAAAGGGCAAAAGGTTGCAGTCGCAACAGTTGGTGCTGTTCTACCAGGCAATTTCAAAATTAAAAAGGCAAAGCTGCGCGGAGAGGAATCAAATGGAATGATCTGTTCCCTTCAGGAGCTTGGGATTGAAAGCAAGCTTGTGGCAAAGGAATATTCAGAGGGCATTTATGTATTCCATCAAGGGGCCGAGGTTGGAACAGATGCAATTGAACAATTACATCGAGATGACCAAGTGTTAGAGCTTGGCTTAACTCCGAATCGTTCTGATTGCTTAAGTTTACTTGGAGTTGCCTATGAAGTGGCAGCGATTTTAGGAAGAGAAGTGAAGCTTCCTGAAACAGATCATGCTGAGTTATCAGAAAATGCTTCTGATTATATTCGAGTTGATGTGGAGGCACCTGAAGATAACCCGTTATATATTGCAAAAGTCATTAAAAATGTACAAATCAAGCCATCTCCTCTATGGATGCAAGGAAGATTGATGGCATCAGGCATTCGTCCGCATAATAATGTTGTTGATATTACAAACTATATTTTGCTTGAATATGGCCAGCCGCTTCATGCTTTCGACTATGACCGTTTTGGGTCAAAGCAAATTCTCGTTCGCCGTGCGAAGGATGGAGAAATCATCCAAACACTAGATGAAGCAAAAAGAGAATTAACTTCAGACCACCTACTTATCACAAATGGCAAAGAGCCAGTTGCCCTTGCGGGTGTTATGGGAGGCTTGGACTCTGAGGTACAATTCGATACAAAAACGGTTCTTCTTGAATCTGCATTTTTTAAAGGCGCAACAGTCAGAAAAGCATCTAAAGATCACGGTTTACGAAGCGAAGCAAGCGCGCGTTTCGAAAAAGGCGTTGATCCAAACAGAGTAAGAGCAGCAGCAGTAAGGGCTGCACATCTGCTCGAAAAATATGCTGGCGGAGAAGTGTTAGCAGGTTCTGTGGAAGCTAATACATTAAAGGTTGAACCGGCCATCGTTTCTGTTACATTAGATAAAATCAATCGTGTACTGGGAACATCATTAGAAATGAAAGACATTGAGGATATTTTTGCCCGTCTTCAATTTGAAACAAGTGTGGACGGAGATTCTATTATCGTAACAGTTCCTACCCGCCGTGGTGATATCACCATTGAAGAGGATTTAATTGAAGAAGTAGCTAGACTATTTGGCTATGATAATCTTGGATCAACTCTTCCATTTGGTTCATCAACACCGGGCCATTTAACAGCCTATCAAAATAAGCGCAGAATCGTCCGCAGATACCTTGAGGGAGCAGGCCTATACCAAGCGATCACTTATTCATTGACAAGCGGATCGAAAGCAATGCAATATGCATTAGAAACGCGGGAGCCCATTCGTTTGGCGATGCCGATGAGTGAGGAGCATAGCACACTTCGACTAAGCATCATTCCACAGCTCCTGAATGTCTTAAAACACAATGCTGCACGACAAAATGAACATCTTGCTGTTTATGAGATCGGAGATGTATTCCTTTCAGAAGGCAAGGATGTATTGCCAGAAGAACGAGAACATCTTGCTGGTGCAATAACAGGTTTGTGGCAAAGCCATCTATGGCAAGGAGAAAAGAAGCCAGTTGATTTCTTTGTTGTAAAAGGAATTCTTGAAGGCTTATTTGCTAGTATCGGTCTAGAAAATGTAATTGAGTATCGTCAAGCTGTAAGAGATGGATTGCACCCAGGCAGAACAGCAGACATCATCTTGAATGGCGAAGTAGCTGGTTTTGTAGGCCAAACGCATCCAACAGTAGAAAAAGAATACGATTTAAAAGAGACTTATGTTTTTGAGCTAAGCTTAAAGGCTATTTTAGAAGCAGAGACAGCGCCTTTACATTACCAAGCCATCCCGCGCTATCCATCTATCACACGTGATATCGCGCTCGTTGTCGATAAAGCTGCAGCTGCTGGAGAATTAGAAAGTATTATTAAGGAAGCAGGCGGAGCATTATTGAAGGAAGTTCAAGTATTTGATTTATACGAGGGCGACCGAATGGAGGAAGGTAAGAAATCTATTGCCTTCTCGCTTAAATATTTTGATCCTGAACGTACGTTAACGGATGAAGATGTTGTGAAAGCCCATGATAAAGTATTACAGGCAGTGAAGGATAAAGCTGGAGCTGTATTAAGAGGATAAACAACTAGGGGATGCCATTTGTGGCATCCCCTGTTTTTATTTTCGGTACTTCGATGCTACTAATCGCTTCGCCTTTTCTGTATTAGCAAAATGAAGCTTTACGAAGGCTGGCAGGCATTCAAGCCCTTTTTCATGAATAAGCCTCGCAGCTGCCTCATCAACCTTTGCCCCAGCCCCTTTTGTAATCTTAAATCCAGCGGCTTTGCTCAAATTGTCAAAGTGCTTGATGAACGCATATCTTGCGAGAATCGATGCAGCTGCTACTGCTAGGTGAATGCCCTCCGCTTTCGTACTAAAATACACATTTTCCGTTTGGACGACTGACTCCTTTTTTAAGTATGAATAATACACTTCCTCTTTAGCAAACTGGTCAATTAAAATCGCTTCGGGAACGTTTGGAGCAATTTTTTTTAGGAGATGCCCGATTGCTTGATTATGAAGCAAAGCTTTCATTTTGCCCTGTGACATGCCTGATTGCTGCAGTTTATTATATTTTTCATTGTGTAATGTTAATAGACTAAAAGGGACAATATCTTTAATTTCCTTGGCAATGCTCACAATCTTTTCATCATTTAAGTCTTTCGAATCCTTCACGCCTAATTCCTTCAGCAAGGGAATTTGATCCCTATTCACATAAGCTGCCACTACGGTAATAGGTCCAAAATAATCTCCTGTCCCAACTTCATCTGAGCCAATAACAGAAAGAGAGCTAATATTTTTTGGCAAGTGATTTAACTGGTAGCTTTCCTTTTTGGCAGAACTAGAAGGTTTGGCGGGTTTGCCCCATTTCGAAGATTCTTCTTCGCTGCCGCTTCCTTGAAATAATACTTTTCCGGATTTATAAGCGGTAATGGCACAGGATGGCGTTTTCGCGGCAAAGATACTCCCAGGCGGATTTTTATCTGATAGAAAGCGATCGTAATATATTTTCATCTCAGCAATTTCATTTAAAGCTTTAACAAGAACAATATTGCTCATACATTTTGCCCCTTTCCTATAGGCGTTTACATATTCTGTGTTTTTTTGACACGCTTCTACTTCCCACGTTTTTATGTTTCATGTTATGATATGGATTAGGATTCTAACGGAATGGAGGCATGACGATTGTCAGATGTACAAAAAAACCGTACGAGTGTAGATATATATGGACAGCAATATATTATTATCGGTACTGAGAGTCATAGCCATGTTCGGCTTGTTGCCTCAATGGTTGATGATAAAATGCGTGAAATCAGTTCCAAGAATCCTTATCTTGACAGCAGTAAATTAGCCGTTTTAACGGCTGTCAATGCCGTTAATGATTATATCAAGCTGAAGGATCGTCTAGAAAGGCTTGAAATTGAATTAAAAGAGAAAAGGACTGAATAAGTCATGCTAGATCTTGCCATACTCATTATATTAATAATAGGTTTTTTCGTTGGCTTAAAGAGGGGCTTTATTCTGCAATTGATCCATTTAGTCGGCTTTATTATCGCATTTATTGTTGCTCATATGTATTTTGAAAAGCTGGCCCCTAAATTAACCTTATGGGTTCCTTACCCAAATCTCCAAAGCAATTCAACAATGCGAATGCTATTTGATCAAGTCAATCTTGAAGATGCTTACTATCGCGCCATTGCCTTTGTCGTGATTTTTTTTGCGGTAAAAATTGTCCTGCAAATGATAGGAAGTATGCTTGATTTTGTTGCACACCTGCCGGTTCTAAAGCAATTAAATGTTTGGGCAGGCGGAATATTAGGTTTTATAGAAATATATCTTATCATGTTTATTCTATTATACATAGCAGCATTAGTACCAGTAGATTCCATTCAAAATGCCATAAATGAATCCTTTATGGCAAAAGGAATTGTAAAAAATACTCCGATATTTTCTCAGGCTATAAAGGAGATGTGGATTGAATACATAGCTTCTTAACTTCTCTAAAGCAGAGAAGTTTTCTTTTTAAGCAGATAAAAACTGATATTTATAGGAAACAATATTCACAATACAAGTTTTTCAAAAAAGTAGGTGTTCAATATGGGAATTAATAAAAAAGATGCTATTCGGCTCTTAGAAACGATTGCGATTTATATGGAGCTCAAGGGAGAAAACCCTTTTAAAATAGCTGCTTTCCGTAAAGCGGCTGCTGCATTAGAGGCAAATGATCAGAGTTTGACCGAAATAGAAGATTTTACGAAAATTTCTGGGATTGGAAAGGGAACTTCTGCGGTCATTGAGGAGTATATAGAGTTAGGACATTCAACTGTTTTGAATGAACTGAAGGAAGAAGTGCCAAAAGGATTAATTCCGCTGCTTCAATTGCCTAGTCTCGGAGGTAAAAAAATTGCGAAGCTGCATAAGGAGCTAGGGATAGAAAATGCAGCTGACTTGGAAACGGCTTGCCGAAATAAACAAGTACGGGAACTTGCCGGATTTGGGGAAAAATCAGAAGAAAAGATTCTTGCTGCATTAAGTCAAGTGGGAGGCAGACCGGAACGGCTGCCACTCGCTTATATGCTTCCGATTGCAGACTCCATCGAATCTGTTTTAAATGACATAGATGAGGTTGAGAATTTTTCACGAGCGGGCAGCTTAAGAAGAATGAGAGAAACTATTAAGGATTTAGATTTTATCATTGCAACGACTAAACCAGAGGTCGTAAAAGAAAAACTATTAGCCCTTCCACTGATTAAGGAGACGATTGCGGCTGGGGATACAAAGGTTTCAGTCATTCTAGAACATAGCTATGATATATCCGTTGATTTTCGTCTAGTCATGCCTGAGGAATTTGCAACTACGCTTCATCATTTTACTGGCTCCAAGGAACATAATGTAAGAATGCGTCAGCTTGCTAAAGAACGCGGGGAAAAGATTAGTGAATATGGAGTAGAAAATATTGAAACCGGCGAAGTTGCCACTTTTACAACTGAAAGGGAGTTTTATGCACATTTCGGGCTCCCTTATTTTCCACCCGAAATCAGGGAGGACGGAAAGGAAGTAGATGAATACTCTACTGAATTGGATTTAATCACTCTTTCCGATATAAATGGTGATCTCCATATGCACACGACTTGGAGTGATGGTGCCCATACGATTGAAGAAATGGTTGAGGCCTGCCGTGCACGAGGCTATAAATATGTTGCCATAACGGATCACTCTCAATATTTAAAGGTTGCAAATGGATTAACTTCTGAACGCTTAAGAAAGCAAAAAGAAGAGATTAAACGGCTAAATGAACGCTACGATGATATAACTATTTTATCTGGTGTTGAAATGGATATTTTACCTGACGGAACATTAGATTATGATGATGAACTACTTGCGGAAATGGATATCGTCATCGCGTCTATTCATTCGTCCTTTTCCCAGCCGAAAGCAAAAATAATGGAACGGTTAAAAACAGCCTTGAAGAATCCCCATGTTGACATCATCGCTCACCCAACTGGCAGAAAAATTGGCCAAAGGGATGGCTATGAAGTAGATATAGATCTATTGATTGAACTCGCAAAAGAAACGAATACTTTCTTAGAATTAAATGCAAATCCGAACAGGCTAGACCTTGCCCCTCAGTATATTCGCAAGGCCCAAGACGCTGGTGTGAAAATAGTGATTAATACAGATGCCCATAAGATGGACACATTGACTCATATGTCTATCGGTGTATCGACAGCAAAAAAAGGCTGGATTAAGAAAAGCAGTGTCCTTAACGCCATGGATATTGGAGAGCTGCTGGAATTTATAAACAATAAGGATAGATAGGAGGCTAGCAGAACTTGTTAGCTTCAGCTGTCCTTTTGCATTTCGAATAGGAGGTCACATCCTCATGCAGGAAAGAATTTTTAAAGTGCTGGAGTTTAATAAAGTAAAGGAACAATTACTCGAGCATGTATCATCTGAGTTAGGAAGAAGAAAAGCAGAACATTTAATGCCATCTGTCGATTTTGAAGAAGTTCAGCAGTGGCAGGAAGAAACAGATGAAGCTGTAAAGGTGCTTCGAATTAAAGGCAACGTCCCGCTAGGCGGAATATATAATATACGGCCGCATGTCAAAAGGTCACTCATTGGCGGGATGCTAAGCCCGCATGAATTAACACAAGTAGCAAGCACTGTTCATGCAAGCAGACAAATTAAAAGATTTATTGAAGAGTTTGTAGATGAAAATGAGAATTTACCTATATTAAGCAGCTATGTTCTTCGTATTATCGTCTTAGCTGATTTGGAAACAACGATCAAAAATGCAATAGATGACAACGGAGAAGTATTGGATAGTGCGAGTGATACGCTTCGGTCTCTTCGAAATCAATTGCGTACGAAAGAATCCCGGGTTAGAGAAAGACTGGAAAGCATGATCCGTTCGTCAAATGCGCAGAAGATGCTTTCTGACGCCATTATTACGATTCGTAATGATCGCTTTGTTATTCCAGTCAAACAGGAGTACAAAGGGCATTATGGCGGAATTATCCATGACCAAAGCTCTTCAGGTCAAACATTATTTATCGAACCTCAATCGATTGTCCAATTAAATAATGAGCTTCAGGGAATTCGTGTGAAAGAGCAGCAGGAAATTGAAAGGATTTTAATAGAACTTTCAAGCAAGGTAGCAGAAAATAGTTCGGAGCTAGAAGCAATTGTTGATGTTCTAACCGAAATAGATTTTATGTTTGCTAAAGCGCGTTACAGCAACCGGATGAAAGCATCAAAGCCTAAGGTAAATTATGAGGGGAGAATATCTTTATTTAAGGCGCGTCATCCGCTTATTCCTGCGGACGTTGTAGTAGCGAATGACATTTCATTAGGAAAAGACTTTTCGACCATCGTTATAACAGGTCCAAATACCGGAGGGAAAACCGTCACATTAAAAACAGTTGGCTTATGTACGCTAATGGCCCAAGCCGGACTGCAAATCCCAGCCTTAGATGGATCTGAAATTGCTGTCTTTGATGCTGTGTATGCAGATATTGGCGATGAACAATCTATCGAACAAAGTCTTAGTACCTTCTCCTCTCATATGGTGAATATTGTTGACATTCTAAATAGGGTAGACTTTAACAGTCTTGTTCTCTTTGATGAATTAGGTGCAGGAACAGACCCTCAAGAGGGGGCCGCTCTTGCTATTTCCATATTAGATTATGTATATAAACGAGGAGCAAGGGTCATTGCAACGACTCATTATCCTGAATTAAAAGCATATGGTTATAATCGGGAAGGAGTCATCAATGCGAGTGTAGAATTTGATATTGATACACTTAGCCCGACATATAAGCTGCTGTTAGGGGTTCCCGGCCGAAGCAATGCATTTGAAATTTCCAAGAGGCTTGGCCTCCAAGAAGATGTGATTGACACAGCCCGTTCCTATATAAGTGCAGACAGCAATCAGGTTGAGAATATGATCGCTTCGTTAGAGGAGAGCAGAAAACAGGCTGAAGCAGACAAGGAAGAAGCAAGTGACCTTTTAAGAAGTGCTGAAATGCTTCATAAAGATTTGCAAAAGCAAATGATCGAATTTTTTGAGCAAAAAGATACTTTACATGAAAAAGCGGCAGAAGAGGCCGAAGCTATTATCGACCAAGCGAAGGCCGAAGCTGAAAAAGTCATCCGTGATTTAAGAAAAATGCGTATCGAAAAAGCAGCAGAGATAAAAGAACACGAATTAATTGAAGCAAAGAAACGTCTGGAAGAGGCAGCGCCTAAAATTAAAAAGACAAAAAAACTAATTACAAGTAAAGCTAAGCATATATTTAAGCCCGGGGATGAAGTAAAGGTTTTAAGCTTTGACCAAAAAGGAACCCTGATTGATAAGACATCTGACAAAGAATGGCAAGTACAAATTGGGATTCTGAAAATGAAGGTAAATGAAAAGGATTTGGAGTTTATTAAAAGTCCAAAACCAGTGGAAACAAGACCAATGGGGATTGTAAAGGGAAAAGACTTTCATGTTAGTCTTGAACTAGACCTGCGAGGGGAACGATATGAAAATGCTCTGCTTCGAGTGGAGAAATATATCGATGATGCACTGCTAGCTGCCTATCCTCGTGTTTCCATCATACATGGAAAAGGAACTGGTGCACTTAGACAGGGTGTACAGGAATACTTAAGAAATCATCGTTCAGTCAAAAAAATCCGGTTCGGTGAAGCAGGCGAAGGCGGATCAGGTGTAACGGTTGTTGAATTTAAATAACGGATTGGGAGAGAAGAAATGAACCAATTTTGGGAAAATGATTTTGTACAAACGGCGGGGTATTATAGTGTTGTCATTTTATGTATGATCGTATTCTTAGCTGTTTTCGAATTGGTCACGAAATATCGGAACTGGGATGAAATCAAAAATGGGAATATAGCGGTTGCTATGGCAACAGGGGGAAAGATATTCGGGATTGCCAATATTTTTAGACATTCCATCATGATAAATGATTCACTTTTCACCATGATCAGCTGGGGAGTATTCGGCTTCTTTCTACTGTTAACTGGTTATTTTATCTTCGAATTCCTTACACCGAAATTTAAAATTGATGAAGAAATTGAAAAAAATAATAAAGCTGTTGGATTCATATCCATGGTTATTTCGATTGGTTTGTCCTATATTATTGGGGCAGGCTTATCTTAAGGAGCGGGGATATAAGTGGATAAATTAGCAAAAGTATTATTTGGTCTTTGTGGGTTGTTTGTTGTAATCGGTGCTATTTACTTATTATTTATTGCCTAATCTTTTTTTAATATAGTTTTCAAATCGCCATAATCATATGGCGATTTTTTTGTAACCTGATGTATTTAGATATAAATCCAGTTCTTCTCTATCGAGAGTGTAAATAAGATAAATATATTAACTCTTACA
>NZ_JBALNX010000025.1:27257-56693 GCF_036962035.1 Bacillus sp. JJ1773 | reverse complement strand
ACTTTCACCCTAGAGATTAAACCCATGCCGGGCGCACCAAAAAAACTCCTTTCGGAAATAATTCCAAAAGGAGTTCTGACTTTATTATTAATGGTGTGAACAGTCACTATTTTTTATTTGAGCACCTGTTTCGCCGCTTAAAAGGTCCCCGCCAGTTGTCAAAATGATCTCATCTGTGACTGTATTAGAAATGACTGATGCAACTAGCTGCAGAAGTTCATTCACTTCAATTTGTGAATGCTTAAACTCTTGCACAACAGGAATTTCATCCAGCTCGTTCTGAAGGGATTCAATTTTATCTTCAGTCTTTTTTAATGCTTCCATTTTGCCGAAATGCTGCAAATTAACTGCTTGCTTTTGCAAACCTTTAATATTCGTAATTGTTGCCTTTACTTTAGCATTTTCATGAATTTGGGCTTCAGCACGTTTAAAAAAGTCAACCTCTTCCGTTTCTGCAATCATTTGTGCAAGCTCTTTTGCTCTTGCTACAATGTCATCCTTTGTGTATTTCCCCATCTTACTCCACCTCTACCGCATCTAGTTCTTCAACCATTTCTCCGTTTAGTGACCACGTTTTAGCATCTGTAATTTTCACATTAACAATTTTACCAATTGCTGATTTTGGACCAATAAAATTAACTAGCTTATTTTTTCTCGTATAGCCTGCTAACACATCTGGATTATTCTTGCTTTCGCCCTCAACTAAAACTTCAACAGTTTGACCTTGATATTTCTTCATTGCTTCAGCAGAAAACTCATTAACTACTGCATTTAAGCGCTGTAAACGTTCCTTCTTAACTTCCATTGGAACATTATCCTGCATTTTTGCTGCAGGTGTGCCTTCACGAGGGGAATAGATAAAGGTATAGGCTGCCTCATACCCTACTTCACGATATAAGGAAAGCGTTTCTTGGAATTGCTCTTCTGTTTCATTCGGATAACCGACAATAATGTCTGTAGTGAATGTTGCATTAGGGATTGCAGCTTTTATTTTTCGAACAAGTTCTAAATACTGTTCTCTCGAGTATTTGCGAGCCATGATTTTAAGCACTTCTGTTGAACCAGATTGAACAGGCAAGTGAATATGCTCTACGAGATTTCCGCCTTTTGCCAAGACTTCAATGAGATGGTCATCAAAATCTCGTGGATGGCTAGTAGTAAAACGAACACGCGGGATATCAATTTTACGAATTTCATCCATAAGATCTCCAAGACCATATTTAATATCTTCAAAGTCTTTCCCGTAAGCATTAACATTTTGTCCAAGCAGGGTAATTTCTTGATAACCTTGAGCTGCTAATTGTCTAACCTCTTGAATAATATCCTCTGGTCGCCGGCTTCGCTCTTTCCCCCGAGTAAAAGGTACAATACAATAAGTACAGAACTTATCACAGCCATACATAATATTAACCCAAGCTTTAATATTGCCTCGGCGTACTTTTGGAAGATTTTCGATAACATCTCCCTCTTTAGACCATACTTCAATAACCATTTCTTTTGACATATATGCTTCTTTTAGGATGTTAGGAAGACGGTGAATATTATGTGTTCCGAAAATCATATCGACTTGATTATAGGTTTTAAGAATTTTGTTTACGACAGACTCCTCTTGGGACATGCAGCCGCAAACACCTAAAAGCAAGTCAGGTTTTTCCTTTTTCAAATGCTTTAAGTGGCCAAGTTCACCGAACACTTTATTTTCAGCGTTTTCGCGAATGGCACATGTATTTAAGAGAATCACATTAGCATCTTCCACAGTATCAGTTGGTTCATAGCCAAGTCCCATAAAGATCCCTGCCATGACTTCTGTATCATGTTCATTCATTTGGCAGCCATATGTGCGGATATAGAACTTTCGGCCCTTCCCCATTCCATGAAATTCTTCCGGAATATCAAAATCTTTATGATATTTTACTTCTTCTTTTCCACGTTTTTTAGCATCCTTCAAGGATGGCGGTGTAAACACGGTCTCAAAGTACTTACTGTAATCCTTTTCGGATTTTTTGTCCGATGGATTAGCTGTTTTCACTTGTTGTCCTTCAAGTCTTTGCTTTTCATTCATATTTTAATCCCCTTTCTAACATATCCGGGTTTTAGAGAGTTTTGTTTTATCGTGTATTTTTAAAAGCATTGGTTGAGGTAATGGGTAAAATAAAGCAATTCACATTAGTATAGTATAATGCTTTTAGGGTATTAAAACAATACATTTACTGACTTGAAGCTCTCAACTTCTAATCACAAATCTACTATGTAAATGAAAAAAGCTATTCACAAATATTTATCGCAGATTAACGGGCTGTAAGATCCCCACTGCAAGAAGTTGAGTAAAACAAAAATTTCTAAAGTGGAGGATCAACAGCCCGTAAAGGCCCGATTATTGGAACATAGACTAAGAACGCCACGGCCTAATGTCTTCGTCTATGTGACCCACATCCTGTGGGCCGCATCTAACAATCAGTGGGGGATGAAGGCCCCCCCACTGATTGAAGTTTCACCTTATCTTATAGGAATCTTAATAAATTGTACGTGACTATAATCACTATTTCATAGCCATATAATAAATTTAATCTTGAGTATAAAAAAGAAACCCAATAACTGGGTTTCTTTTTCAGCCAAAACGGCTTAAATAAATTCTTGAATTAATTTATCAAAGTGAGCCTGATCTAAATTAAGTTCAGCTTGAGTTAATGGCTGCTCAGAGTAGCCTTTTAACAACTCTTGGTATGATTTTCGCTCAGTGTTTTGATAGATAAGTCCTGTTACTAGTCCATTATGCTTCATTAATGTTTGCATAGCCATTTCACGGTTAGAAGAATCATATCCTTCAACATCGCTAAGCTTAGTTAAGTTTTCTTTAAACCAGTCATAAGTGTTCACTTTATTATAAGTTACACATGGGCTGAATACGTTAATTAATGAGAAACCATCATGGTTAATTCCTGCTTCAATTAAAGCTGTTAAGTCTTTTAGGTCTGTTGAAAAGCTTTGGGCAACAAATGTTGCTCCAGCAGTTAGAGCCATTTCCATTGGGGCAATAGCTTGTTCAATTGAACCCTCAGGCGTTGATTTTGTTTTAAAGCCTGCTGCTGAACGCGGAGATGTTTGACCTTTAGTTAAACCATAAATTTGGTTATCCATAACAATATACGTAATATTTACATTACGGCGAATAGCGTGGATCGTATGGCCCATTCCAATAGCAAAACCATCACCGTCACCGCCAGAAGCGATAACTGTTAAATCTCGGTTTGCCATTTTAACACCTTGTGCAATTGGAAGGGAACGCCCATGGATTCCATGGAAGCCGTATGAATTAATATATCCGGAAATACGTCCAGAACATCCGATACCTGAAATAACTGCTAGATTCTCAGGCTCTAAACCAACATTTGCAGCCGCACGCTGGATAGCCGCTTGTACAGAGAAATCTCCGCAGCCTGGGCACCAATTTGGCTTTACACTATTTCGAAAATCTTTAAATGTTGCCATTTAGAACAACTCCTTGCAATTTGTGTGAATTTCATGTGGCAAGAATGGATTTCCGTCGTATTTTAACATTTTGTGAATCTTCTCAGCATGTCCGACGTTCATCTTAATAATGTTTGCCAATTGCCCAGTAGCGTTGTTTTCAACAACAGCGATCTTTTTAGCAGATTTTACGAGCGGCAATACTTCATCTGTTGGGAACGGATGAATTAAACGTATTTGTGCATGGTTCACTTTCAAACCATCCTTTTCAAGGCGGCCGATTGCCTCTTCAATAACGCCACGAGTTGAGTTAAAGCCAATGATTAATAAATCAGCTTCTTCATGTGGTGCATTTTTGTGAACAGGTGTATTAAATTTAATGTTCTCAATTTTACGGAAGCGTTTATCCATTTGCGCTTTACGATTAATCGCAGATTCAGATGGTTTTCCTGTTTCATCATGCTCTACACCTGTAACATGGTGAATACCATTTTTCATACCAGGAATAACACGTGGTGAAACTCCATCTTCAGTTACTTCATAGCGCTTAAAGTAGCTACCATCTGCTTCAGGTAAATCTCCAGTTTGAAGCTTTCCACGGCGTACTTCAACCTTATCTAATTCTAGCGGTTCAACCGTTTGTTTACCTAAAGAAAGTTGAAGATCTGAAAGAATAATAACAGGGCATTGATATTCTTCAGCAAGGTTAAATGCTTCAGCTGTATCATAAAACGCTTCTTGTACAGTACTTGGAGCCATTACGATTTTTGGAATTTCTCCATGAGTACCATATATCATAGACATTAGGTCAGACTGTTCTTGCTTCGTTGGCAGACCTGTTGAAGGACCTCCACGCTGTGTATCAACAATTACAAGTGGAGTTTCAGTCATACCAGATAATCCGATGGCTTCCATTTTCAATGCTAAACCTGGTCCAGCTGAAGCAGTTAGAGAACGAACTCCGCCATAGTTAGCTCCGATTGCCATTGTAACCGCAGCAATTTCATCTTCAGTTTGTATAACAGCCCCGCCAAGCGGTGGAAGCTTCTTTATTAAATATTCCATAATTTCAGACGCTGGTGTAATTGGGTAAGCAGCCATAAAGCGGCAACCGCCTGCAAGAGCACCTAAAGCGATGGCATCGTTACCAATCATAAATAAACGCTTTTTGCCATCAGCTTTTTCAAGCTCCATTAATTCAGTTGCCCCAAGGTTTTCTTTCATAAAGTCAAAGCCAGCTTTAATGGCTTCCATATTTTTCTCAACAACTTGTTGGCCTTTTCGTCCAAAAATCTCTTGAACTACTTCTTCAAATACGTTAATATCTAAGTTCAATACTGCGCAAGTTGCTCCAACTGCAACCATGTTTTTCATTAGGGATGTTCCCAGTTCAGTTGCTAATTCAGTGAATGGAACAGCATACATGGCCGCACCTGTATCTTCAGGCTTATTAGGACTGAATTTGGCATCCGCAATAATAACACCTTTATCATGTAGTTCCTTGTAATTAAGATCAATAGTTTCTTGGTCAAAAGCTACCAAAATATCAAGATCATCAGAAATAGATCTTACTTGTGTAGTACTGACACGGATTTTATTGTTCGTATGACCGCCTTTAATTCGTGAAGAGAAATGACGGTAACCATACAAATAGTAGCCTAAACGATTTAATGCTATTGAGAATATTTCTCCAGTACTCTCAATACCTTCCCCTTGTTGCCCTCCAACTTTCCATGAAAGTTGATTGATCATGACTTACACCCCTTTGGATACGTTAAGAAAATATATGAAAACGTTTTATACAATTAGAATAGTACACATCAAAATCATTATATATAGCTCAAAAACCAGTCTAATGTTAGATAAATGAATGGGTACTAAACGCTTTCAATTCTAGACCTAGTTCTTAAAAAAAGCAACCCTTTCAGACTAATTTTGGTGAAAATTTGAATATTTTATTTTTAAAATCAATATAATAATTAAGTTGATGCTATGTAAGCTCTTCAGCCTATTTTTAACGCAAAAAAAGACCTGTTTGCATTCATGCAACAGGTCATCTTTCATCAAAGATTCCGCATTTTTTATCTTGGCTCTACAATTAGTTTAATAGCAGTCCGTTCTTCCCCATCAATCTTAATATCTGTGAATGCCGGGATACAAATCAAATCCACTCCGCTAGGCGCGACAAACCCTCTTGCGATAGCTACTGCTTTAACCGCTTGATTTAGTGCGCCCGCACCAATCGCTTGGATTTCTGCGCCGCCTCTTTCTCGCAAAACACCTGCAAGCGCACCAGCTACAGAATTAGGATTAGATTTTGCTGAAACTTTTAATATTTCCATTCCTAGCTCCTCCTTGTTTTCCCCTCCCGCATGTTCATGACCATAGCTTCCTACATGTCTTCTTTTGGAAATGAACATATCCGGTATAGATCATTCCATTGCTACTATATTCATTTCACAATTCACATATTCCGGCTTGGACAAAATTATGGAATATTCCTTTTTAAAATCAAAAAAATAACTGCATCTCATTTACCATTTTCGGTAATTAGACACAGTTATTCGTTTAAGAATAAAAGGGATGATCCTCATTAATTAGTATCGGAGTCATTTTCTTTGCTTTTCCGGTTTGATTTTCTATTTCAATAAGTACAGCACTTAATTGTGTGCGCCCTTCTTTCGGGACTTCAAATCTGACAGGCAAGCTTGATATAAATCTTTTTAACACAGCTTCCCTTTCTACCCCTAATATTCCATCATATGGGCCTGTCATGCCAACATCTGACATAAAAGCAGTCCCTTCTGGCAAAATACGATGATCTGCTGTTTGTACATGTGTATGAGTGCCGATAACTGCGGTAACTCTTCCATTTAGGTACCAGCCCATTGCTTGTTTTTCACTTGTTGCTTCTGCGTGAAAATCGACAAATATAATGGGTGTTCTTTTTCGAGCCTCCAGAATCAGTTCATCTGCTTTTCGAAAAGGACAATCTATCGCAGACAAAAAAGTTCGCCCTTGCAAACTGATAACGGCCACTTCGATTGCATTATATTTTAAGTAAACAATTCCTTTACCTGGGTTTCCTTCTGGGAAGTTTGCAGGACGCACTAAATATTTCGCGTCATCAATAAAGTCAAATATTTCTTTATTATCCCAAGTGTGATTTCCAAGTGTAACTGCCTGTGCTCCGGCTTCCAGGAAACCACGGTAAATTTTTTCAGTAATTCCTTTGCCTCCTGCAGCATTTTCCCCATTGATAATCGTAATTTGTGGGCGGTATTTTTCCTTTAGCTTAGGAACGTATTCCTTTATCATGTCTCTTCCTAAAGAGCCAACAACATCCCCTACAAATAATATGTTCATATATTTGTCCCTTCTTTGCTAATTTCTTTTGTTTATGCCTCAATAGGCAATTAATGTTTATATTTCCATTCTTTATTTAAGTTTATTTATGTATTTTGTTTGGAAAAAAATAAAGCGATGCTAAGCACCGCTTTATTTTGCATATTCCACGGCTCGTGTTTCACGAATAACCGTAACTTTTATATGTCCTGGATAATCAAGCTCTTCTTCGATCTTCTTTCGAATATCTCTCGCTAGACGATGGGCTTCAAGGTCATCAATTTGTTCTGGTTTTACTAATATACGAATTTCTCGTCCAGCTTGGATGGCAAATGACTTTTCAACGCCATCATAAGATTCAGAAATCTCTTCAAGCTTTTCAAGACGGCGAATATAATTTTCTAATGTCTCTCTTCTCGCACCTGGTCGTGCTGCTGAAAGAGCATCAGCTGCAGCTACAAGAACGGCAATGATTGAAGTAGGCTCAGTGTCCCCATGATGTGAAGCAATACTGTTAATAACTATTGGGTGCTCTTTATATTTCGTTGCAAGCTCAACCCCAATTTCAACATGGCTTCCTTCCACTTCATGGTCAATGGCTTTACCAATGTCATGAAGCAAGCCTGCACGTCTTGCGAGTGTCTCGTCCTGACCTAGCTCTGCTGCAAGTAATCCTGACAATTGTGCTACTTCCATTGAATGCTTTAATACATTCTGGCCATAGCTTGTCCTGAATTTCAGGCGGCCGAGAATTTTAATAAGGTCCGGATGAAGTCCATGCACACCTACTTCAAAGGTTGTCTGCTCACCTATCTCTCGGATATGTTCATCCACTTCCCGGCGTGCTTTATCAACCATTTCTTCAATGCGCGCAGGGTGTATACGACCATCTTGAACAAGCTTGTCTAAAGCTAAACGGGCAGTCTCGCGGCGAATCGGATCAAATCCTGATAAAATGACTGCTTCTGGTGTATCATCAATAATAAGATCAATTCCTGTGAGCGTTTCAAGTGTACGGATATTTCGGCCTTCACGTCCGATGATCCGTCCCTTCATTTCATCATTTGGCAGATTAACTACAGAAACTGTTGTTTCTGCAACATGATCCGCTGCGCATCGTTGGATTGCCAGTGACAAGATATCCTTCGCCTTCTTATCGGCTTCCTCTTTCGCTCTAATCTCGCCCTCTTTAATCATTATAGCTACATCGTGAGCTACTTCCTGCTCAACACGCTCTAAAATGATGGACTTAGCCCCTTCACGAGTTAAGCCTGAGATGCGTTCTAGCTCAGCTTGTTGTGATCGTACCATCTCGTCCACTTTGCTTTCCATCTCTTCAATATGCTGTTGTCTTTTGTTAAGAGAATCGTCCCTCTTCTCTAAAAGTGTTTCACGTTTATCTAACGTTTCATCTTTACGATCAAGATTTTCTTCTTTTTGCAGTAAACGATTTTCTTGTTTTTGAAGCTCATTTCTTCGATCACGAATTTCACGCTCCGCTTCTGTGCGAAGCTTGTGAATCTCATCCTTTGCTTCAAGCAAGGCTTCTTTCTTTAATGCTTCTGCTTCCCGCTTGGAGTCTTCCAAAATCTGCTCTGCAGAATCCTTGGCTCCTGCGATCTTTGCTTGGGCAATGGACTTACAAACAAAATAGCTAACAACTGCACCGACGAATAGGCCAAGCAAACTGGAGATGATGATTGCTGTTAATAATTCCATCATTTCACCTCCTCTTGCTATGAACTTTTTTGTGTTACGTTTTTAAAGTGTCGGCATGTATATTGTCTCATTCAACATACAGCACAAAGGCTTTTCAACGTTTTCATTCATCATAAAATGTAAAATATACATTTTTAATTGTAAAGGTGTGGAATTTCATTGTCAAGGCTTTGTCGTTGCTGCGCTAGTTATTATGCATATATCTTTGGAATTTTCTTTAATCATAATAAAAAGCAAAGCCACTTAATCTGAACGGCTTTGCTTACTCTACGAAAAAATGTCATATATCATTAGTCAATTAGTTGAAGTTCCTCTTGTCCCTCGTCATCACTAAGTGATTTTACACTATCAAGTCCATAGTGCTCACGTATTTGATTTTGAATTTGTATACGAATATCTTTATTTTCCTTCAGGAATTGCTTGGCGTTTTCACGGCCTTGTCCTACACGCTCCTCATTGTAAGAATACCAAGAGCCGCTCTTTTGGACGATATCAAGCTCAGAGCCTATGTCAATAACTTCGCCTTCCTTAGATATTCCTTCCCCATACATAATATCCACTTCTGCCACGCGGAACGGAGGGGCAACTTTATTCTTAACTACTTTAATCTTTGTTTTATTTCCCACAATATCAGTGCCCTGTTTTAATTGTTCAGCACGGCGTACTTCTAGACGGATAGTTGAGTAGAATTTAAGAGCACGTCCACCTGGGGTAGTCTCAGGATTTCCAAACATGACTCCTATTTTTTCACGGATCTGGTTGATGAAAATAGCAATCGTTTTGGATTTATTAACTGCACCTGAAAGTTTACGCAGTGCCTGAGACATTAAACGAGCTTGCAGGCCGACATGGGCATCTCCCATCTCCCCTTCAATCTCCGCTTTTGGAACAAGAGCTGCAACAGAGTCAACGACCAGTATATCTACCGCACCGCTTCTTACAAGGGCCTCAGCGATCTCTAATGCTTGTTCGCCTGTGTCAGGCTGAGAAAGAAGCAGTTCATCAATATTTACCCCAAGCTTTTGTGCGTAAACAGGATCAAGGGCGTGCTCTGCATCAATAAACGCTGCTTGTCCTCCAGTTGCTTGCACTTCTGCAATAGCATGTAATGCCACTGTTGTTTTACCTGAGCTTTCAGGTCCATAAATTTCAATGATTCGGCCCCGAGGATAGCCGCCTACTCCAAGTGCTGCATCCAATGCTAGTGAACCACTTGGTATAGTAGATATTTGACGATCTGTTTGCTCCCCTAGCTTCATAATTGAACCTTTACCAAATTGCTTTTCTATTTGTTTTAATGCCATCTCAAGTGCTGCTTGACGATCGCTCATTTTTCTTCCTCCTTTATCTTAACAAGAACACATTTGTTTATATTTGATCTAAAAACCTATCTTTACTATAACTGTTTTCCATTGGTTTGTCGAGAATAAATTCGAACATTCATTCGTCTTTTTTTACTGCTTAGTATGAAAGATAATGATATTTTCACTAGCGGAAATTAATATTTTCATAGTGTTTATTGTATAGAAAATGAAATTATAGAAAGTTGTCTAACATTTTATTGCGAGAATTAAAAAACAGAATGCCTTAATTGACATTCTGAATTGCTTTGAGGTGCCTCATTAGAAAGTAGCAGCCATATTTTACACTTCTGACCCGAATGGCTTCCCTTGTACCTCCTAAATTTAACTTTTCTGCAGTTAGTAGCTTCCCCTTCAAATAAATCCCTATAAAGACAGTGCCAACAGCCTTGCCTTCAAGTTCATCCGGACCTGCTACACCAGTTAAGCTGATCCCTATATCCGAATTCATCAGAGCCGCAACATTTTCAGCTAGTTCCATTGCACATTGTGCACTGACGACTCCTTCTTTATGAATGGTCTCTTGCTGTACATGAAGTACATTTGCTTTCACTTCATTTGTATAGCACACAACTCCTCCCTTTAAAAAGGAGCCAGCACCTGGAATGGATGTAAATGTCTGTTGAAACATTCCCCCAGTTAAGCTTTCGGCGCAGCTAATAGTTAAGCCATTTTCTTTCATTAATTTAATAGTCTCATTCATAAGAGAAGTATCATCATAGCCATAAAAATATTCTCCCACACGAGAGAGAATGGCTTTCTCTGTTTCATCCAATAATTGAAGAGCCGTTTCCACCTGCTTATGCTTCGCTGTAAGTCTGAGCGTTACCTCTCCATCGGAAGCTAAAGGGGCTATAGTTGGATTGGATTGGGAATCTATTAAATCCTCTATTTCTGTTTCAAGCAAGGCTTCCCCAATGCCGAAAAATCTTAAAACTCGCGACACAATGACATCTTCTTCGTAAAGCTTTGAGCGCAGAAGCGGGTACCCATGCTTTAGAAACATCGGTTCCATTTCCTTAGGCGGCCCCGGAAGCAGCATATACATATGCTTGTTTGTATCAAGAAACATTCCAGGCGCCATTCCATGCTCATTTGGCAATACTTGCGAACCTTCCAGGACAATCGCTTGCTTTTTATTATTTTCAGTCATTACCCGATTTGAACGTTCAAAATAGAGTTCGATTAATTTAAGAGCTTGTTCATCCATGATCAGCTGCTTGCTCAAATGATTAGCAATCGTTTCCTTCGTTAGATCATCTTTCGTTGGTCCTAAACCACCAGTAAAAATAAGAAAATCAGAGCGGTTTTCGGCTATTTCAATTGCAGCCTTTAGACGCTTTGGATTATCTCCAACAACTGTATGATAATAAACATTAATGCCTAAATCAGCAAGCTGCTGCGACAAAAACTTAGCATTTGTATTTACTATTTGACCTAGTAATAGTTCAGAACCTACAGCAATGATTTCTGCATTCATTCGGGACGCCACCTTAATTTACGAAATCTATTTTGAATTAGAAAAAACTTGCTTATTTTTTATGAAATAATCCCAGCCAGACCAAATCGTAAAGATCATGGCAATCCAAAGGGCTATATCAGCAAAAGGAATAGAAAACATTTCAAATATAATATTATGTAAAAGCAAAGCTGAAATTGCCACTATTTGTGCCCATGTTTTGATTTTCCCTAACATGTTTGCTGCAACTACTTCTCCCCCTTCAGCTAGAAGAAGACGTAAACCAGTAACCGCAAATTCACGGCTAATAATGATAATCACGATCCATGATGGAGCAAATCCAAGTTCCACAAGAACGATTAACGCAGCAGAAACTAGCAGCTTATCTGCCAATGGATCAAGGAACTTACCAAAGTTTGTTACGAGGTTAAGCTTCCTTGCGTAATAGCCATCCACCCAGTCTGTAGCAGAGGCAAAAATAAAAACTAATGCTCCAATTAAATGCGTCACGGGAAGCGTTGTCCCAAGCAAAGTCACCTCACCCCACGAGAATGGCACGAGCATAATAATTAAGAACAAAGGGATAAGGCAAATTCTTGAAATTGTAATTTTGTTAGGTAGATTCATGATTTACCTCCAGTTTGTAATAAGCGATGAGTAAAAGTGAAAAATAGTCATCAAAAGATGACTATTCGTTGCTCGTTAAGTAGCGAATGGTAATATTCTGCGTCACAACCTGAGCGGGATCAATGGCAAAAGTAATTTTTTCATCATTCACATAAATCTCAGTTTCTAGGGAGTTCCCAATGATAAGCGCAGCTTCAGTCTCTTTTGAAAAATCGAGAAGCTGACTTTCAGTGTCACCTTTTGTTAATGTTCCTTGGTAGAAAGAGGTTCCCTTTCCATTTTTGACACTAACCCATGTTTTCCCAGTCGAAACAACCTTCAATTCAAACTTATCTGCATTTTTTAGTTCATATATTGAATTTTTGCCGCTAGTTTCAACGACAGTAAGCTCTTGCTTCGGTGCAGGAGGCGTTTCCTCTTTGGCTTCATCCTCTGTTGCCTCATTTTCTTCATCCGCTTTTGAAGATTCCTTATCAGAGTTCGCATCGGAATTAGCATTAGAATCTTTGGAGAAGTTTTCTGATTCTTCAAGACGCACTTGCTCATTTCCGCTATTATCTGCGAGATCCTTATCTTCATTTCCATCCCCTTTTTGGGTGACGAAGTAATAAACAACAGCTGCTGCACCTATAATAAATACAGCAATTAATATTTTCGGAAGAATATCAAATACCTTTGAACCACCAGAAGTAATATCTTTTCTTGATTGCACTCTAGACAATTTTTCAGGAATATCCTCATTTATTGTAGAAGGAATTTCTGATTTATACTGTTCAAATAGCTCTTCCGGCTGTAGGCCTACCGCTTCTGCATACTGTTTAATAAAAGCCCGTATATAGAATTGCCCAGGCATCATACTATAATTTCCTTCTTCAATGCCAATTAAATACCTTTTTTGAATTTTAGTAGCTACCTGCAAGTCATCAAGACTTAATCCTTTAGCCAATCGGGCTTCTTTTAGCCTAACCCCAAGTTCTGACAATTTTTAACACCTTCCAACTTACGAAAAATCAAAGCCTCCAAAGTCCGATTCGGAGATCATTTTGGTTTTATCGACAATATCATATTTTATTTCCTCTTCAGGATCATTGCGAAGCTCAATTATATAATCGAAATCTTCAATCGAATACTCTGTATTTTCCACAAAGATATCTGGATGCTCAACTACTTTAACAGCATTCATATTCATAATTTCACGAACAAGCTGCCAATGGCGTTCATTTGCTCGTCTAGAAGAGACAATTCCATCAATAATAAATAGATTATTTTCGTTATACTCATCATGAATTAATTGATTGCGAATAGTTTGTTTTAAAAGAGTTGAGGAAACGAATAACCATCTTTTATTAGCACAGACACTTGAAGCAACAATTGATTCGGTTTTTCCTACTCGAGGCATTCCTCTTATACCTATTAGTTTGTGCCCTTCCTGCTTAAATAATTCTGCCATAAAGTCAACTAATAGTCCCAGCTCGTCCCTTACAAAACGGAAAGTCTTTTTGTCATCTGCGTCTCTTTGTATATATCTTCCGTGTCGAACAGCTAAGCGGTCCCTTAATTTTGGTTTACGGAGTTTAATCAATTTTATTGTATCCATTGTATGTAAAATTGACTCTAGCCGAACAATTTGTTCATTGCTTTCTGCTAGAATTAATAGCCCTCTGCGGCCTTCATCAACACCATTGATCGTAACAATGTTTATGGAAAGCATACCTAAAAGGGAAGAAATATCACCAAGCAAACCGGGTCGGTTCTTTTGGATTTCATACTCTAAATACCACTCTGTTTTACTCAAAATTAATAACCTCCTTAGTACCGTTCCTAAACTTCCCTTTACGTTTAAGAGGTTGAATATGAAAGACCTATTTGTCCTCTTTATCAATACGCCCCTTTATAATAAATGATTTCGAAGAAAGATGAAAGGAAAAACAAAGCAGAACATCATAAAAATAGATTTTTAATCATTTTCAAAATATACATAGAGATTAAATCTGTAAAAAGCATAAAAAAAAGAGAGGGTGCTCCTCTCTTTTTTTCATGTATTATTGTGTTCCGTTGTTCTCAACCAGTTTAACCATAACGTTCGCAATGGCCATCTGTTCATCCTTATCAGCAACTGACCATAAATCAGAGAGAATTCTCTGCTGTTCATTTTTCGGATCTACTTGTTTCGCTAAGTAGTCACCGATTTGGTAGGCAAGATCATTAACGGTGTCTTTATTCATTCCCTGCTGCTGTCCCTGATCTAGACGATCGCCTAGAAAGTCTTTCCATTGCTGCCAATTTTCAAGTACAGACATGAATATATCCTCCTTTAAAAACTGTGTTGTACACTATAGTACATAGTTATTTTGTTTATTGGAGAGAAAAAATATTCATGATTTCTTCGGCAATCCATTTGATTAAGTATACCAACCACCATTTACGGCAAGTACTTGTCCAGTAATATAGGACGATTTTTCTGATAGAAGAAATGAAACAGAATCAGCAATATTTTCAGGTGAAGCGAGTCTCCCCATTGGAATTTCATTTTTTAGCGATTCAAGCTCATCAAATGAAAAGCCCTCTATCATAGCTGTTTGCACGGCACCTGGCGCTACAGCATTCACTCTAATACCATTAAAGGCCAGTTCCTTGCTTAACGCTTTGACAAACGATATTTGGGCTCCTTTAACAGTGGAATAGGCGACTTCACAAGCAGCTCCTGTTTGACCCCATATGGAAGAGATGACGATGATGTTTCCGCTTCTTTTGGCCAGTAATTTAGGCAGTAATTGCTTCGTAAGCATAAGTGGTGTTGTTACATGAAGGTTGATCAGCTTTTCTGCCATGCTGTCCTCAAGCTCATATAGAAGACCGTAATGGCTTATACCGCTATTATGTATAATGGCATCAATGGAAAAAATATTTTTTGCGAGCTTTTTATAGCCACTTTTTGAAGATAAATCTGACTGGATTGGAATATACTCTCCGCCAAATGCTTTAAGCTGCTCCATTAGAGTTTCAATTGCCTTTTTATTCTCATGATAATGCAAATATAAATGATAGCCTTCAGCCGCTAATTTAGCTGCAATCGCTTCCCCAATTCCACCGCTTGCTCCCGTAATTAATGCATATTTCCTCATCCTGTTCACTCCATGCGCTATAATAAAAAGGAAAGAAAGCGCCAACATGAAAGGCGCTTTCTCTTTATTATCGTCCTAATGTTTTTGTTAATCAACCTTTCGGAACAACTTGACAAACAGAAAATCTGTCTTCTGAAATAAAATCACTTGCAATACTTTCAATATCTTCTATTTTTATCGCTTCAAGGGTAGCGACAACATCAAATAAATTCATTTCATTAAAGGCATATCTTGTAAATTGATTCGCAATATATTCCGGAGAATTTATGGCCCGCAGAAATGCACCAATCTTTTTCTTTTTCGTTCGTTCTAAGCTCGCTTCTGAAATGGCTCCCTTTTCCTTCATTTTTAAAAGAATATTCTTTAACGATTCAGCAAGCTTTTCTGGATCATTTGTATCACCGCCAACCATAGCAAACCCGAAACTTTTTTCCTGGGTATAATCAAACGAAAACGTATCATCAATTAGCCCTTGATTATATAAAGTACTATAATGGTCAGAGCTTTTACCAAACATAATATCCAGCATGACGTTTAAGCACAGCTCTGTTTTCAATAATTCCTGGCCGGACTTATTCACATTCTTTGCCTTTATGCCTACTAAACATTTGGATGTTTGAACATTCATTTGCAAAACTTGTTTTTTCTTAGCGACCTGTTCAGGTTCTTCTTCGAATTTACGATTTATTTCCGGCAATTCCTTGTAATCTTTTGATGCTTGGTTATCCTTAATTTGTTTCATAATATTGTCTGGAGTTACAGGCCCTACAATAAATAATAGCATATTACTTGGGTGGTAGAACGTATGATAGCACTCATAAAGCAAATCTTTCGTAATATGTGAAATCGTTTCAATCGTACCAGCAATGTCAATTTTTACAGGATGTTGCTGATACATATTTTCAATTAAACCATAATACAAGCGCCAGTCAGGATTATCATCATACATGGTAATTTCCTGTCCAATGATTCCCTTTTCTTTCTCAACAGTTTGTTCTGTAAAGTATGGATATTGAACAAAGTCAATTAATGTTTCAAGATTTTGTTCTACATTTGATGTACTCGAGAATAAATAAGCTGTTCTTGTGAAAGAAGTAAATGCATTAGCAGATGCTCCCTGCCTGCTAAATTGCTGAAAGACATCCCCATCTTCTTTCTCAAACAGCTTATGCTCTAAAAAGTGGGCAATCCCATCGGGAACTTTTACATATTCATTTTTTCCTTGAGGAAGGAAATGGTTGTCAATAGACCCATATTTCGTTGTAAAAGTCGCATATGTTTTATTAAAACCCTCTTTTGGCAGGATGTACACATCTAAACCATTTTCAAGTTTCTCAAAAAACAATTCTTCCTTCAGCTGTTCAAATGTAATTTTTTCCATTACATTCCTGCCTCCTTCCCAGTTAAGAAATATATCGTATCTAAAGTGATTTTTTTGGCGACTGCAACTATATCTTCCTTTGTAGCCAGATCCATTTTATCCATCCAATCCTGAATGGAAATATCTTTCTGAGATACTACGTTATGATAAAGGACCTCTACTATTCCTCTAGATGTATCAATAGTCTCCAGCAGCTGGTTTTTAATTACAGCCTTCGTCTGTTTTAATTCTTCCTCCGTGAAATCACCATTTTTCATTGCCTCAATTTGTGCATGGATAATGCTGACAGCCTGATCATAATTTTTATTATCAATTCCTGTCATCACCATTAATAATCCTTTATGGCTCTCCAGCCTGCTTGCCGCGTAATAAGCAAGACTCGCTTTTTCCCTTACGTTGATAAATAATTTGGAATGTGAAAAACCTCCAAATATTCCGTTATAAACTTGTAAAGCATAGTAATCCTCGTCCCCATATACAATATTTGTTCGATAGCCAATATTTAATTTTCCTTGCTTTACATCTTGGTTTTCGATTACCTCATGAACATCATTCTTTTCTCTAAATGCAGAAGATTGGATAAGCTGCGGAGTTCGATCAGCAAATTGCAATAGCTCCTGTGCAAATGCCTCTACTTCTTCCACATTTACGTCCCCAATCACGTAAAGGTCCATCTCGTCCTGATTTAAAGAATTCTGGTAATATTCGTAAAGACTCTCTGGGGTAATTGGGTCAACGTCTTCTTTTTCTCCATGAACATGCAGTGAGTACGGCTCCTCCTTACACATTTCTTGAACGAGACGAAAGTTGGAATAACGCATTTTATCGTCATATACAGATTGAATTCTTTGTTTTAATGTCCTTTTTTCATTCTCCACAGTATCTTTATCAAAAGCATTTCCTTGAACATTTGGTTTCGTTAAAATCTCTGATAAAAATTGAAATGCTTCCTTTAAAAGGGGTGTACTGTCAGATAAAAATTTTTCATTAGCAATTTCCAATGAAAAACTAATAATGTGGTACTCACCTTTTTTCGATAGGTCTACATAAAAAGTCGCTCCATAAAGCTCATCTAAATAAGAACGTAACTTCCCGGTGGTAGGATAATTTTCACTGCTGCTCTGCAGTACATATGGAAGTAAAGCCCTAAGAGTAGCAAATTCTTTATTTAGCGGAGCTTTCATCTTCCAAACAATAGTATTTGTTTTGTATTTTTCGGTTTTTACAATATGAAGTTTATAGCCATTCATCGGTTTAACGGCTTCTGATAAAATTTCCATATTCTGTCCTCCCAATCATTCTGTAAATATTATTTACTTTACTATCATATGTAACTTAATAGTGGTTATTTTCCTCAAACTTTTTAAATTAAATCTTATTCTAAATATAACTTGCCCTAATTCCTTATTTCAAGTTATTAACTTAAAAGGAAATTGTGATACCGGGTACGAAAAAAAGACCCCAATAAATGAGGTCTTAAGCAAGTTATCGTGAACCTTTAATATATGGGACACCTGATGCCTTTGGCGCATCAGCACGTCCGATAAATCCTGTTAAGGCAAGAATCGTTAACACATATGGAGCAATTAATAAATAGACATTCGGAATATTTTCCAAGAAAGGCAAGCTTGATCCGATAATACTTAAGCTTTGAGCGAATCCGAAGAATAAGGCAGCGCCCATGGCCCCTAGTGGATGCCATTTCCCGAAAATCATTGCGGCTAATGCCATAAAACCTTGACCGCTAATGGTCGCATGGCTAAAGTCTGAAGTAATCGATTGAGCATAAACGCCTCCGCCGATTCCGCCTAGCGCACCAGAAAGGATAACCGCAATGTAGCGAATTTTTGTTACATTTATCCCCATTGTATCAGCCGCCATTGGGTGTTCACCGACAGATCGCAATCTTAATCCAAATGGGGTTTTAAAAATAACATACCACGCAATAAAGGCAACAATGATTGCTACATAAGAAGTGTAATACGTATTTGAGAAAAACAATCTTCCTATTAGTGGAATATCACCTAAAATGGGAATATCAATCTTATGGAAGCCTTTTTGAATAGCATCAGTTTGACCTTTATCATAAATAAACTTAACTAGAAACAATGCTGCTCCGATAGCCAATAAATTTATTGCAACACCGGAGACAACCTGGTCCGCTCTAAATGTAATTGATGCAACTGCGTGGAAAACAGAAAGTAGTGCACCAATAACCATTGCCGCAAGTAACGAAACCCATGGAGTCAAGCTTCCAAAAGTGCTTGCGAACGTTAGATTAAAGACAATAGCCGTAAACGCACCGATAACCATTAATCCTTCAAGCCCAATATTTACAACACCTGAACGCTCTGAAAAGGTTCCGCCTAATGCTGTGAAAATAAGTGGTGCGGCCCAAAGCATTGTTGAGGGAATAATGATTGCTAACATATCGATGATGCCCACTTACTTCACCCCCTTTTTACCAATACGATCAATGAAGATTCTAATCATATAACTAGCTGCTACAAAGAAGACAATTAATGCAATAATAATATCAACAAGTTCATTTGGAACGCCTGCTTCAAGTGGCATATTTAAGGCCCCTACCTTTAAAGCACCAAATAATAGAGCCGCTAAAATAATGCCGATAGGTCCGTTTGCACCGAGCAAGGCTACAGCAATTCCATCGAATCCTACACCTGTGAACCCGCCCTTTACCGCTGTATAGCCAAAGGTGCCAAGCCCTTCCATTGCGCCGGCTAGTCCCGCAAAGGCACCCGAAATCACCATTGATAAAATAATATTAGAGCGAACATTCATACCGGCATATTCAGAAGCATGCTGATTAAAACCAACTGATTTTAATTCATACCCTCTAGTCGTTTTTTCCAGAATAAACCACATTAACAATGCACAGAAAAGAGCAATTACGATACCCCAATGTAAGCGGGAGAAATCTGTTAGACCCTCGAGAAAAGGGGAACGCAAAGAAGCTGTTTCATGGATATTTGGTGTGCGATCACTCTTTTCAGAAAAAACCGAACGAACGAAATAGTTTGATACATGTAAAGCTACATAGTTTAACATAATCGTAACAATAACCTCATGGACACGGAAACGGGCTTTTAAAAATCCAGGGATAAATGCCCAAAGTGCTCCAGCTGCGGCAGCAGCTAAAACAGCTAAAGGCAAGTGAATAATTTTCGGAAGGTCAAATGCGAACCCTACCCAAACGGCTGCAAGCCACCCAACAATTAGCTGTCCTTCTACCCCAATATTAAACAATCCCGTTTTGAATGCAAAAGCAACGGCCAATCCAGCAAGTATTAATGGCGTCACCTGTCTAATGGTTTCCCCAAAATAATAAATATCACCGAAGGCACCGTCCCAAAGTGCATAAAATGCTTCACCAGCATTATAGCCAGTAGCAATCATAATAATGGTTCCGGCAATTATCCCTAATAGAACAGCTAAAAGGGGAACAATCATATTTTTCAAGCGATTAGACATCTGCTTTTTCACCTGCTTCCTTCCGTTTCGAACCGGCCATTAACAATCCTAATTCTTGTTCTGTTGTTTGTTTTGGATCAACAATGGCAACAATTTTTCCTTCATATATAACAGCAATGCGATCACTCACATTTATAATTTCATCGAGTTCAAAAGATAAGAGCAAGACTGCCTTACCTTGATCACGCTGATCAATAAGGCGTTTGTGAATAAACTCAATTGCGCCAACATCTAACCCTCGTGTAGGCTGGGCTGCAATAAGCAAATCTGGATTACGATCAATTTCACGGCCGATGATTGCCTTTTGCTGGTTCCCGCCGGACAAAGCCCGGGCTAATGTAAATTCACTTGGAGTTCGAACATCATATTCTTGGATTAATCCTATTGCTTTTTTATATATTTCTTTAAAGTTTAATACCCCATTTTTTGAATAAGGCTGTTTATAATACGTTTGTAGAACCATATTTTCTCCGATTGGAAAATCGAGTACTAGCCCATGCTTATGACGATCCTGGGGAATATGGCCTATCCCAGATTCCGTCACTTTTCTAGATGGTTGATTTCTAATTTCCTTGTCATTAAGCTTAATGGAACCACTTTCAGATTTTCTTAATCCTGTAATAGCCTCAAGTAATTCTGTTTGTCCATTCCCATCTACCCCAGCAATTCCTAATATCTCACCAGCTTTAACTGTAAGACTTAATCCTTCTACAGCTGGGAGCCCGCGTGAATCCTTAACATGCAGATCATGAATAACCAGTACATCCTGTTCGGGCTCTGCTTCTTTCTTTTCCGTCTTAAATTCAACTTCACGGCCAACCATTAAGCTGGCAAGCTCATTGGGGTTTGTTTCGCTGACATTAACCGTTCCAATGCCAACGCCCTTACGAATAACGGTTACTCGATCACAAACCTCCATAATTTCTTTCAATTTATGGGTAATTAAAATGATTGATTTACCTTCATTTATTAATGCCTTCATGATTTGGATTAACTCATGAATTTCCTGAGGTGTTAATACAGCAGTCGGTTCATCGAAAATAAGAATTTCTGCACCGCGATATAATGTTTTTAAGATTTCAACCCGCTGCTGCATCCCTACAGAAATATCAGCAATCTTAGCCTTAGGATCAACTGCCAAGCCGTATTTTTCTGAGATTTCTCTTACTTCTTTTTCAGCTTTTTTAATATCAATCTTTCCGCCTGCAGTCGTTTCTTTTCCAAGAATGATATTTTCCGTTACCGTAAAAGGGTCAACAAGCATAAAGTGCTGATGCACCATCCCAATTCCTAAGTCATTTGCTATATTAGGATTTGTAATTTTCACAGGTTTTCCATTAACGCGGATCTCACCTTCTTCGGGCTGATACAATCCAAACAGGACGTTCATTAGCGTTGATTTTCCAGCACCATTTTCACCTAATAATGCATGAATTTCACCTTTTTTTAATTGAAGGGTGATGTTGTCATTCGCCACAATCCCTGGAAATTCTTTACGAATATTGAGCATTTCAATCACGTATTCCATTATTTTCACTCCTTGCTCAAGATAAAAGGAAAGTATTTGTTGTAAGATGTCAGACTTTTTCAAACTTAACGACGTAGTTTAATAAAACCTTAAGTGAAATGTAGAAGTTTTTTTTCTACACTTCAATTAAGTTTCCATTGAATTTAAAAAAGGAATAAGGGGCCGGTTTACCAACCCGCTTATTCCTCAGTAAAGAATAGTAGATTTACATTTTATTAGTATAAGAAATGACTAATTCCACCGCAATCTACTTATTGAGCTTTAAAATTTTCGAGCTCATCTTTAGTACCAGGAACTGTGATGTCACCGTTCTTAATTTTTTCTGACCATTCATTAACAGCAGATTCAATATCAGCCTTGTTAGAGACTTCTTCATTGATTGGCGCTAAATTAACACCTTCCTCAGCTAAACCATATACTAATGTTTGGCCGCCAGGGAAGTTGCCAGCCTTTGATTTTTCAGAAATATCGATTACAGCCGTTTTTACACCTTTCATAGCAGATGTAAGGATAACGTTATGGTTTTTGCCATCAATTTCAACGACACCTTCTAAAGTCTGATCAGAGTCAACACCAATTGCCCAAATCTCTCTTGTAGGATCTTTCTTCTTAAGGTCTTTTGCTTCAGTAAATAAACCATTACCAGTACCACCAGCAGCGTGGAAAATTACGTCAATACCTGAAGAATACATTTGTGCAGCTGTCGTTTTTCCTAGTTCAGCTTTGTCAAAAGCTCCAGTATAGTGAACGTTTACTTTAATGTCAGGGTTTACTGATTGTACACCAGCTAAGAAGCCAGATTCAAAACGCTCAATTACTGGAATTTCCATTCCGCCAATAAAGCCAATTTGATTAGATTTAGTTGCCTTTGCAGCCGCTACACCAGCAAGGAATGCCGCTTCTTGCTCTTTAAATAGAACGCTTACAACGTTTGGCTGTTCAACAACACCATCAATGATCCCGAAATGAGTATCCTTTTGCTGCCCAGCAATTGTATTAATATCTTCTACCATTAAGAAACCAACACCAAATACTAAATTAAATCCTTCACGAGAAAGTTTATTTAAGTTAGTGGAGTAGTCAGCATCTGATTTAGATTGCAAATAGTTGTATCCGCCTTTACCTTCTTCAAGTCCGTTATTCTTACCAAACTCTTGAAGACCTTCCCATGCTGATTGGTTAAAAGATTTATCATCTACCCCACCAACATCTGTTACCATTGCAACAGAGAAAGCACTTTCATTTTTTTCTGTTTTAGCTGTGTCGCCTTCTTTTTCTTCCGACTTTCCACAAGCACCTAAAATTGTTCCAGCTGCTAGCACTAAAGATAGCGCTAAACCAAATTTTCGCTTCTTCAAGGTATTGACCCCCTATAATTTTAATTATCTGATAGTAGAAAAGCCTTAGAGCTACTAATAGCTTATTTTTCCTAGGAGTGAACTATAACCTTTTCCTAAGAACATGGAAACTAAACTTATCCGCTCTAAAATAATTGACCGAATACAGAATGGGCTCATCCGTTTCATCAAAATGCATTTGCTTAAGAACGAGCAAAGCAGTTTCAGGATCACACTCTAAGATCGGGGAAACTTTTTCATGATAACCTAGCGGTACAATTTGGGTGATTGCGTATGTTATTTTTCGATTCGCTTTTTCTTCCAGTAAATTCAATATTGATTCCTGCTCATGTGTGAATGTTTCAGCAAGAATTGGAACTGGAATTTTATCAATACAATACACAACAGGTTCACCGTTAGCAGTTCTTACCCTTTCGATCACAATAATTTCCTCTTCCTCAGAACATGAAAAACGGCGAATATCTTCTTCAGTCGGTCCCATTGTAGATGAACTTAAGAAAATGGTTCCTGGATTCATTCCTGCATTCAATATCATGTCAGTAACACTATTTAACTGTTCAATACCTGAGGTAAATAATGGCTTTGCATTTACAAAAGTCCCAACTCCATGCCTGCGTATGATAACGTTTTCTTCTTCAAGAATACGAAGCGCTTCACGAAGAGTTGCTCTGCTTACGCCAAGTTGCTTGGCAAGATCAAATTCTGAGGGAAGTTTTTCTTTTTCTTTATACTTTCCATCATCAATGTCTTGTTTTAAGCGATCAATCACTTGTAAATATAAATGCCGGTTATCTGACTTTATGGACATGCAGTTTCCTCCAACCAATTTTCTCGGAGACATCAGACCTCTGATGTTCAATCTTTCCTACTAATCGAAAATACTATAACACTTTTTAGTTAATAATGAAATAGAAATTATTAAAAAAATAGTAAAAACGCATCATACAGTAGATAGACTCTCATTATATTATAATTATATTAGTATAACACATTTAACACAAAACTTTTTTTCTGCCAAAAAGACCCGTTTTAAATAAAACGAGTCTTTCAGAAAAGTGTCTATGAACTTGCTTCTTCAGATGGCTTGCCTAACAGTACAGCTCGCGGCTTACTGCCTTCATAAGGACCAACGATTCCTCTGGCTTCCATTTCATCAATAAGGCGGGCAGCCCGCGTATAGCCAATTCGAAATCTGCGCTGCAGCATTGAGACAGAAGCTGTTTGCATTTCTAAAATAAGCTCAACTGCTTCATCGTACAGGTCGTCATCAACTTCTGATGTTGTTTCTGGGATCTCATCAGGAATCATCTCTTCTTGGTATTGTGCCTTTTGCTGTTCAATAACAAAATTTACTATATCCTCAACTTCCTCATCTGATAAAAAGGCACCTTGAATACGAACAGGCTTAGATGCACCGACTGGTAGGAAGAGCATGTCTCCTCTGCCTAGTAATTTCTCCGCTCCACCCATATCAAGAATCGTTCTTGAATCAGTCGCAGATGAGACAGCAAAGGCAATCCGAGAAGGAATATTTGCCTTAATAACCCCTGTAATAACATCAACTGAAGGGCGCTGGGTAGCAATAATTAAATGTATTCCAGCTGCACGTGCCATTTGAGCAAGCCTTGTGATCGCATCTTCTACATCAGAGGATGCCACCATCATCAAATCCGCAAGCTCATCTACAATCACGACAATGTAAGGCAGCAGTGGCTGCTGTGCTTCTTCTTCCGCATTGTGTTTTCTTACATAGTCATTATAGCCTTCAATATTTCTTGTTCCTGTATGCGAAAATAGCTCATATCGTCTTTCCATTTCATTGACAACTTTCTTTAACGCCTGTGATGCTTTTTTAGGATCTGTAACAACTGGAGCAAGCAAATGAGGGACCCCATTATACACGTTTAATTCAACCATTTTGGGGTCGATCATCATTAATTTCACTTCATGAGGTTTTGCCCGCATTAGTACACTTGTAATTATTCCATTAATGCACACACTTTTTCCGCTGCCAGTTGCACCAGCTACTAATAGATGGGGCATTTTATTTAATTCTGCTTGGACCGATTCCCCTGTAATATCACGGCCAAGGCCAATTAATAGCTTTGAATCCGGTTTCTCATATTGGTTTGCTTCAATGACTTCTCTAAGTGAAACCATTGCGACTTCAGAATTGGGTACTTCAATCCCTATCGCAGATTTCCCTGGAATCGGAGCCTCAATTCTAATGTCTTTTGCAGCAAGTGCCAGGGCCAAATCATCGTGCAAACTAACAATCTTACTGACCTTTACTCCCACATCGGGATGGACCTCATATTTCGTTACAGCTGGACCGAGGTGAACTTGAGTTACTCTTGCCTTTACGCCGAAGCTTTGAAAAGTTCTTTCAAGCTTTGCTGCATTTGCGTGTATTAATTCATATTCACCGCTTTGATCTGTTTGTCTAGGCAGCTTCAGCAGATTAATAGGCGGCAATTCATAATCCACGTTTTCAACTTCAGTAAATGTGATAGGTGGTCCTGAATCCGAATCTGATTGGTTGTCCATTCTTTTTGCCGTTTCTTTCTCTACCTGTTTATTTTGTTCATAGTTAGCCTTTTCAATAAAACTAGAAATAATAGGTTCCGGCTGTAAATCTTTCTTTTGCTCGACCGCACTATTAATTTTAATAACGGGTTCTGTTCTATTCTCTTCCTCTACTCTGCTTCTACGTTCTTTTGCCTTTTCACGCCTTGAGACTCTTTTTTCTTTACGGTTTCTGTTCCATTCATTCATATCATGAATGAATGCATTCCATTGATTTTTTATAAATTTTCCAATAGCAGTTAGAAGCTTTCCAAATGCCTCCCCAAAGGTTTTGCCAGTTACTAATGTAATTCCAATGATAATCAAGATTAGAGCAATAAATTTTGCCCCGGCAACATCAAATAAATAGAAGAATACGGCAATGAGGATGGCGCCTATCATGCCACCATATAATTTCTCCGTGCTCGTTTCACTATTCCTTACCATCTCAAACATTTCAAAGGTTTGTTTAATTACACTAGGGTTTTGTACCTTTCCGCTATTTGTTAATAATTCGATATGGGTAGTATGGCTAAGTAATAGGATAGAGCAAATAATTAAATAACAGCCTACCAATTTAGTGCTGAAAAAATGGGGCAATGTCCTTTTCCACATAATATAACTAGCAAAAACAATCATGCCCAAAATCCCTAAGATATACCAATCTCCCATAAAAAACTTGAAAAATAGAACGGTCCAATCCCCTGCCTTACCAAGCTTTGCCATTGCTATTACCCCTAAAGCAAGCAGGACGAGACCAATTAGCTCAAACCTAATAGTTGATTTAATATTTTCTTTTTTTCTAGAATGTCTTCGCTTCTTTTTGGCCATTTTATCACCCTGTATTATCTTCTTATTTCCATCTTAAACAATAGATTAATGAAACATGCACGGAATCTTATGTAAAAAAGTTAATATTATGTATTGAAAGAAGAAAGCAGCCATAATTTGGCTGCCCTGAAATTAAATCTATTATAACACACTGCCCTCATTCACTGTAATGTTAAAGTGATTTTTGCTCCTGGAAAACATGCTTCATTCATAAAGTGTGCAGGATCACTGCTCATAATCCGGATAACTGTGCCGGTTTGCCCATCATCTATATTCACTAGCATTGGAATCCCCTGGTAAGATATGACTTTTTGTTTTTCAAATTCACTTTCGTTTGTTTGATAAATAAGCTCCTGTGGCATCATTGTATAGAGAATCATTGGACTATCCCTTCATTCTTCTTTTTATTAAGGTCTATCAGCTCATTTAACCGTTTCATTGCTGGACCAATTCCGCCCACGCTATCGATTAATCCGCTCTCAACAGCCTCTTTCCCTACTACATTCGTGCCAATGTCTCTCGTTAAATTTCCTTTAGCAAACATTAATTCTTTAAAATATTCTTCGGAAATATTCGAATTCTTCGTAACAAAATTAATGACCCTCTCCTGCATTTTATCTAAGTATTCAAAGGTTTGTGGCACTCCGATAACTAAGCCAGTCAATCTAATCGGATGGATGGTCATTGTCGCGGTTTCCGCAATAAAAGAATGGTCACATGAAACAGCAATCGGAACCCCTATCGAATGTCCTCCACCGAGCACAATAGATACCGTTGGCTTTGATAAGGAGGCAAGCATTTCAGATATGGCAAGTCCCGCTTCGACATCTCCGCCCACTGTGTTTAATATTACTAAAAGCCCTTCAATTTTTGGGTTTTGTTCAATTGCGACAATTTGGGGAATGAGGTGCTCGTATTTCGTTGTTTTATTTTGTGGAGGCAGTTGAAGATGCCCCTCTATTTGACCAACAATCGTTAAACAGTGAATCTTTGAGTCCTGGGATAGTTGCGGAACATTCGTTTGCCCTAACTGTTGAATTTTCTCAATAAGAGCTGAGGATTGTCCTTCCTTCGGCTTGTCCTGCTCTTCATTTTCAGAGCCGCTTTGTTTCAAGTCATTGTTCATTTCTTTTTTCTCCCTTCAAACCAATTTAAAGAACAAAATCCATATGAGTTTAGTATGGTCTTTGGGAGTATTTTCATTCGGTGTTAGTTTATTGCTTATTAATAATATAAAAAGCACAGCTGCTTGAGCTGTGCTTCCTAAGTTCTAAACTTCCATAATAATCGGTAAAATCATCGGTCTTCGTTTTGTTTTTTCATATAGATACTGATTCAATACATCTCTCATATCTTGCTTAATTCCTGACCAATCGAAGGTTTCTTTTGAAATGTTTTTTTCGACAGTTTCTCTGACCTTCTTTGTAGCCTCAATTAAAAGTTCCTCAGATTCTCTTACATATACAAATCCTCTGGAAATAATTTCAGGTCCAGCACATATGCTTTTTTCCTTTTTATTCAAGGTCACAACGACAAGTAATATCCCATCTTGAGAAAGAAGCTTTCTGTCTCTTAATACAATGTTCCCGACATCTCCGACTCCACTTCCATCAATTAGAATATTGCCTGATGGAATGCGGCCAGCGGGGCGAATCCGGCCTTCTTTTATTTCTGCAACCTCGCCTTTTTCAGGGATGAAAATTTGATCATTCGTTAAACCGCTTTCCAAAGCAACTTTGGCATGTGCCTTTAACATGCGATATTCGCCATGAACAGGAATAAAGAATTTCGGCTGCATTAAATTAATCATAAATTTAAGCTCTTCCTGACTTCCGTGGCTTGATGTGCCAAATGCACCCTTTCCTGAAATCACATTTGCTCCTGCACGAAAAAGCATATCAATCGTCTTAAAAATGATTACCTCGCTCCCTCTAATCGGGAAGGCAGTTAGCATGACAGTATCACCCTGTTTAATATTGATCTGCTTATGAAGCTGCTTGGACATTTTTTGCAAAACTTCAATGGGCTCTCCCTGGGATCCTGTTAGTAGAATGACAATTTCATCATCCGGATATTGATTGATTTCAGAAATGGGAATGATTAATTCCTCGGGTACTTGTAAATACCCAAGCTGAAGTGCGATATCGAAAGCTGATTGCGAGAATTTTCCAACGACCGCAACTTTTCTTCTGCTTTTATAGGCTGCATCAAAAATATGCTGAATTCTTATTAAATCAGATGCCAAAGATGCAGCGATGATTCGACCTGGAGCATTAAAAAAGGTATCTGTTACTTGGCTGACTACTTTGGCTTCCGATTGGGTATGACCCGGTTTATCTGCCTCCGTACTGTCGGAAAGCAAGCAAAGAACACCATCTTCACCGATTCTCGCCATTTTTCCTATCTCAGGCTTGTAATTAGAAGCCGCTGCTTGATCAAATTTAAAATCCCCAGTGTAAACAATACTTCCCTCTGAAGTATGTATACAAATTCCAACGCTGTCTGGAATGCTATGGGTCGTATGAAAAAATGAAACGTCCGCAGATTGAAACTCGATCTTAGAGTCCGAATGAATTTCCACAAAATTTATTTGACCTTTATATTCCTGTTCCTTCATTTTCGCTTTTGCTAATGCCAGCGTCAGCTTCGTACCATATACAGGAACACTAAGATCTCTTAATATATATGATAGGGCACCGATATGATCTTCATGACCATGTGTCAAAAAGATTCCTTTAACCTTTTCTTTATTTTGAGCGAGATAAGTGAAGTCAGGGATGACAATATCTATTCCGAACATTTCATTTTCCGGTATCATGAGTCCTGCATCTAGAACAAATATGTCTTCATCCACCTCCACAAGGTACATATTCTTGCCAAATTCACCCACTCCCCCCAATGCCACAATCTTGATGCTTTCATTCTTTCTATTGTTCAATGTTAAAATCCTCCTATTTTCAGTTGCCCGACCTTAGATCAGTTACCAATATTATACTTGAAGAAAGAAAACTATGACAAGAAGAAAAGCGGAAGCGCCTTCGGAACAATCAAAGGACAATTGTTCCTGCGATGATTATTCGGAGAAGCTTTCCTTGTGCCCACCCCCGACAAGCACAAGACGATCTTTTCGAAAAGGTTGCCTTTTACCTTTTTGGAAAGATTGGCTTGTGACCTCGA